>JBGSYU010000472.1:0-4246 GCA_041750715.1 Lacipirellula sp. | reverse complement strand
ATTCTGGTGCGTTGCAAGGCGGATCAGATGATGGCGCCGATGACCATTGAGATGGGCGTGAACAAGGGCGACGACCTCACGGGGCAGGCGGTGTCGCCGGTGAACGTGGTCGAGCGGCTGCAAGAGAGTTTCATCGGGCCGATGCGGATGATCCTGCTGGTGCTGACGGTGATGATCATCATCGTCGCGGGCATCAGCATTTTGGTGAGCATTTACAATTCAATGAGCGAGCGGAGCCATGACATCGCTGTGATGCGGGCCTTGGGCGCCAGTCGCACGGCGGTGATGGCGGTGATTCTCGTGGAGTCGATTCTGCTGTCGCTCTTGGGCGGGCTGTTCGGGCTGCTGCTGGGCCACGGCATTTTGGCGGTGGCCAGTCCGATCGTCGAATATTACACGGGCATTACGGTTCGACCGTGGAGTTTTACCTGGCAGGAGACGCTGCTGGTGCCGGGGCTGGTGGCGTTTGCGGCGTTGGTGGGTTTTTTGCCGGCCCTGTCGGCTTATCGCACGGATGTGGGTAAAACGCTAGGCGGGGCGCGATAGTCGTAGATAGCCGAGCCATCCTGGCTCGGCGTACTGGGCATTCGCGCCGGTTAGGATGGCCGGGCTACATAAGCGCGCGGTAGAATTACAGACTTGGCTAAGCAATTTCCGAGGCGAGGATGACTTGATGATTTGCTCACAACCAAACGTTCGCCTGGCCGCGTTGTTCGTCTTGATCGTGGCGATCGGCAAAGCGCCTCACGCCGACGCGTGCCCGTTCTGCAGCGCGCCGATGCAGACGCTTAACCAGGAGATCGCCAGCGCCGACGCCGCGTTGATCGCGCAGCTCATCGAGCCGATGACGCCGGCGGCGGTCGCGTCGTCGACCGGCGTCGGCGTGGCCGACGGGACGATGGCTTCGGCGAAGTTTCGCATCGTGAAGGTGCTACGCGGCGAGGAGAAGCTGGACGGGGCGGAAGAGATCGAGGTGGTGTACTTCGGCGAGGACCCGCCGGAGAAGAAGTTTCTGATCACCGGCCTCGCCGCCATCACGCCGGAGAAAATCGAATGGACCACGCCCGTGCCGCTCTCGGAGCGGGCCGTCCAGTACGTGGAAGCATTGCCGTCGCTGCCGGAGGCTGGGGCGGAGCGGCTGTTATTCTTCCAGGAGCACTTGGAAGACGAGGATCCCTTGTTGGCGCAAGACTCGTACGACGAGTTCGCGCGAGCGCCCTACGAGGAGATCGTGGCCCTCGGCCCGAACATGAAGCGAGAACGCCTTCTCCAGTGGATCAACGACCCGGCGGTGGGGCCATCCGGCCGGCGACAGTATTTGACGTTTCTCGGCATTTGCGGCAAGCCGGAAGACGTGGGGATGCTCGAGGAACTGATGCACTACGACTATCAACTGATGAAGCCAGGCATCGCGGCGACGATCGCCAATACCGGCGTAGCAGGCAATGGAATAGGCATGGGTCTGATCGACGAGATGGTGCATGCCGACGATCGCCGTAAGAAAGAAAGCCTCGATTCGCTGATTGCATGCTACTTGAAGCTGAAGGGCCCCAGCGGATTGGAACTGGTCAACGAGAAGTTCTTGGGCAATCCGACCGTCGAATACAAGCACCTGCACTCGGCGATCATGGCGCTGCGGTTCCACGGCGAAGAGACCGACGTGCTGCCGCGGGAGAAACTGCTGGAGTCGATGCGGCTGGCGCTCGATCACAAGGAATTCGCCGACCAGGTAATTCCCGACCTCACGCGTTGGCAAGATTGGGACGTGATGCCGCGACTGGTGACGATGTTTAAGGAGGCCCCGAAGGACGATTGGATTCGGCAGCCGGTGGCGTCGTACGTGCTAGTGGCCGTGGAGCAGCCGGGCGAGGTCGGCGAGCGGGCGAAGGTGGCGCTGGCAGAGTTGACGGCGCTCGACCCGGAGACAGTGGAACGGGCGGAGAGTTTGTCGGCGTTTAGCTTTCTCGCTCGAGCGGCGACTCCGACGGCGAGCGCCGAGGGTGCGGCGGCCGCGACGGGTGGAACAACGCCGGTGGAGGGAGGTGCGGCGATGGCGACGGTGGAGGGGGCGACTGTTGAGGGGGTGAAGGGGGAGGGGGTGACGGCGGCGACAAGCGGTGAGAAGGCCGCTAAGGCGGCCGCTAAACCCGCGGGGGTGGCTCTGCCGGCGGCGGCGTTGCCTGTGCCGAGCCGGGTGAAGATTATTGGGATACCGCTGCTGGCGGCGTTGGTGCTGCTGGCGATTTTCGCCGTGCTGCTGCGCGGGACCGATCCGCGTTCTTCCGAAGAGAGTCCTAACACCTAGACGTGGACCGGTCTCTCCGAGACCGGAGAATCGAGTCTCGGAGAGACTCGACTACAATAGCTATGGCTACGACAAACGCATTGAGATCCCGAAATACGGCCGTCCGCGGCGAGGAATTTGAATATCGGCCGTTGAGCACCACGGCGGTCGCGTCGCTGGTGTTCGGCCTGTTGTCGACGCTCATTTTCCTTGCGGGGCGCGACGGCATCGAGAATTCGCTGCTGCTGACGCCGCTGCCGATCATCGGGCTCGTGCTGGGGATCAAGGCGCTGTCGCACCTGCGGGCCAATGCCGATCAATTTACGGGCGGCAAGCTGGCGAAAGCCGGCGCGGCATTGTCGGCAGTTTGTCTGGTGGGAGGCGTAGCATTTTCGGGCTACGTGTATGCGACGGAAGTGCGCGACGGTTATGTTCGCACGTCGTTCGCCAAATTGCGTCCCGACGAGGTCGAGCTTCGCGGCAATCATCTGATTCCGCCCGCGATCGCCAAGCTGGATGGCGAGGAAGTCTTTATCAAGGGTTACATGCGGCCTGGCAGTCACTACAGCGCCGGCGGCCATCCGGTTAGCAATGGCATCAGCTCGTTCTTGCTAGTTCGCGACAACGCACAATGCTGCTACGGCGATCTCAGCAACGTCCAGTATTTCGATCAAGTGGCCGTCGTGATGGCCGGCAAGCAGCGGGCGAACTATCACTCCGGCCTGTTCCGCATGCATGGGACGTTGCGCGTGCATCCAGAGTTCGCGGGGAACACTTCCGCGGGGCCGACCTATTTGCTCGAAGCGGACTTCGCGGAATGAACGATCGTCGATCACTCCTTGGCATTGCACTCTTGTTGTCGGCCGCAGCCGGTTGCGACTTGGCGTCGTCGGCGCGCGAACCGTCGGAAGTCGGCGCGGCGCGAGCGGGCGACGGGGCCGCGCCGGTTGCAACGCCCCCTGCCGATCAACCCGCCGCGTCTGGAGTCACAAAGGTCGTGGGAATTCCCAAAGGGGCGCCCAAGGTCGACGCCAAGGGAATCATCGAGTCGACCTTCGATGACGTGAAGTTCGAGATGGATAAGGCCGATCGGTTCGAGCGGTCGATGCTTACGCCGACGGTTCAGGCGCTGTTCGACAAGCGAATTCGCATTCGCGGCTACATGTACCCGGCGCTGCGGAGGAACGGGCTCAAGCAATTCGTGCTGGTGCGGGACAACATGGAATGCTGCTTCGGCCCCGGGGCGGCGCTGTACGACTGCGTGCTCGTGACGATGGCGCCGGGGAAGACGACGGAGTATTCGATTTACCCGATCGCGGTCGAGGGAACGTTCCGGCTGGACGAGTATCCGGGGCCAGATGGGCGACCGCTGGCGATTTATCAGATGACGGGCGAGGCGGTTAATTAGAGTGTTAGAGTGATTGAGAAGTACTGAGCCGCCATCCTGAGCGGAGCGAAGGATCTGGCGTGGCGCTAGATTCTTCGCTCCGCTCAGAATGACTTGAAAGGTCACTTCGGCTTCGCCGGTTCCTCCCCTTCTTCGCCCAGGCCGAGCGCCGAGAGCCAGCGGCGGCGGGGCTGTTTGTGGTCGACCGGTTCGGCGGCGGGCCCGCTTTGGGCCTCGACCTTTTGCAGGTCGAACAGCCGTTCTTTGAGGGCCGACTGCTCGCGGGCCAGCTTCGCTCGTTCGACGGAAAATTCCAGCTCCGCCGAGCGTAGTTTTTGTTCCCACTCCGTTTGCAGTTCCGCGAGGCGCTTGCGTTCGGCGGCGACAAGCTCATCGGCGTCGAGCATCTCCTCGCGGTCGCCCTGGAGGCGGTCGCTGGCCGTGGCGGCCGTTTGCGACTCGTGGGCGGTGCGTAGCTCGGCAAGCTCGCGGTCTTTTTCCGCCATCGCCCGATCCGCCTGTTCGATAGCCTGGTCGATGCTGGCGCGTTCCTTGCGACGTGCGGCGTCGATAGG
>JBGSYU010000471.1:0-5531 GCA_041750715.1 Lacipirellula sp. | reverse complement strand
TCGGCTGTCGGCTATCGGCCAGAGGAACTGTTTGGCCGACAGCCGATAGCCGTCAGCCGATAGCCGCCTTGGAGATTTGACCTATGCATATCCGATGGCGTGGACTCGAACTGCCCAGTCAAGTGACCTGTGAAGCGTCTTCGCTCACGCGCACCTACGGCACGTTCATTGCCGAGCCGTTTGAGCGCGGTTTCGGCACGACGGTGGGCAACGGCCTGCGGCGCATTCTGCTCTCCAGCCTCGAAGGCAGCGCCGTCACCCAGATCAAGGTGCATAACGCGCAGCACGAGTTCACGACCATGGAAGGCGTGATGGAAGACGGCACCGACATCGTGCTGAACATCAAGTCGCTGGTGGTGAAGAACCACAGCGATTCGACGAAGGTCATTCGCGTCGAGCGCCGCACCGCCGGCGAAGTGCGGGCCTCGGACATTGAGACTGACGACGCGGTCGAGATCATCAATAAGGACCTGCTAATCGCCACGCTAACGGCCGACGTGCCGTTCGTGGTCGAGATGGTCGTCGAGAACGGCCGCGGCTACGTTTCGTCCACTGAGCAAGGCGAGCAAGGCCAGGAAATCGGCATCATTCCGATTGACGCGGTGTTCAGCCCGGTCACGCGCGTTCGTTACGACATCGAGGAAACCCGCGTCGGTCAGAAGACCAACTACGACAAGCTCACCCTCGAGCTTTGGACCGACGGCTCGTTAGGCCCGGAGATGGCGCTGGTCGAAGCGGCCAAGATTCTCCGCAAGCATCTCACGCCGTTCGTGCAGTACGCCTACCTGGGTCCGCAGGTGCATGCGGCCTCGCGTGGCGCCTTGCCGATGGGCGACGCGGCCCTGGAATCGAAGCTGAATATGCCGCTGGCCGACTTAAACCTCTCCGTGCGGGCGAGCAATTGCCTGGAGTCGGAGAACATCATGACGGTCCGCGACCTGGTCACGAAGAGTGAAGACGCGTTGCTGGAGGTTCGTAACTTCGGCGAGACGACTCTCGCGGAAGTGCAACAGAAACTGCGCGACCTGGGGATGCACCTGGGCATGCGAGTGCCCGGCGTGGCGCCGGCCGCGAGTTTATCGAGTTAACAATTTAACAATCAGTTTGTCATTTCTCACGCAGAGGCGCAGAGTTCGCAGAGGCAATCGCAAGGACGTGAAGAATTTTTACTTCCCGGTAATATTTTTCTCTGCGATCTCTGCGCCTCTGCGTGAGACTTATTCCGCCTGAGTAAGAGCCATGCGTCATCGTCGAACTGGAAGAAAGCTCGGTCGCAATCCGAGCCATCAGCGAGCCCTGTTGCGGAGCCTGGCCAGCGCGCTGTTCCTCACGGAACGCGACGCGGAATTCGCCCCCAATCCACCGAAGGTGAAGGGCCGGATCATTACGACCATCACCAAGGCCAAGGAGGTTCGGCCGCTGGTGGAAAAGTGCATCACGATCGCCAAGAAATCGCGACTCGCCGAAGAAGCGGCCCGCCAGCACGGCACCACTTCCGAGCGCAACAGCGAACCGTGGAAGAAGTGGCGCGAAAGCGACAAGTGGAAGGCGTGGGCCGCGGCCATTGCTCCGGCCGTGACGGGTCGCCGCCGCTGCTTGCAGCTCCTGGGCGATAAGGCTGCGGTGCGGACCCTGTTCGACGACGTGGCCGAGCGATATGCCGATCGCCCGGGCGGCTACACGCGGATCGTCCGCTTGGCGAAGCCGCGGCTGGGCGACGCCGGGACGCGAGCGATTCTCGAATTGGTCGGCGTGCGCGATCGCGCGGTTCAACGCAGCCAGAAACCTGCGTTCGACGACGCACCTGCGGAAAGGCCCGCCAAGCGCGAGCCCGCCACCGCTGGCGCGGCTGAGTAGTTCGATCCATGTAGCCCGCGGCGCAAGCCGCCGGGTTCGAACCCTGCGGCTCGCGCCGCGGGCTACTATCCATGGCACGGGCGTCGAAGGGATTCGACTTCACAGGCGCGATTCGGCTCGTCTGCGCGGACGTGGCTCGCCGCGTACCCGAGCTGTCGCACGTCGATGTGTCGCGCGTTGGGATCGGCGTCTGCCAGACTCGCAACGCCGCCATGCACGGCGTATTCGCCACGCTCACGCCGCTGCGATTCGAGGGCGGCTGCCTCGAAAGAACCGTCCGCGGCCGCCGTCATCGACTTCAGCGCTTGGTGGATGGAGGGGGGCAGGAACTGCTCTACCTGCTCAACTTCTACCTGCCGCGGTTTTTGAATCTGCCGCTCGAAGAAAAGCTCTCGACGATCGTCCACGAACTGTGGCACATCGGTCCCAAGTTCGACGGCGACCTGCGGCGGCACGCCGGCCGCTGCTACGCCCACGGCCACTCGCAGCGTCAATACGACGCGCAGATGGATCGGCTAACCCAAGAGTGGCTCGCAGCCGACCCGCCGCACCACCTATATGAGTTTTTGGAAAGCACGTTCGAGGACCTCTCGGCGGAGCACGGCGGGGTATGCGGGCAGCGCTGGCCGACCCCCCGCTTGACGCCCGTCCACTTTGCCCCCGGCCAGTGACCGGGGGCTAAATGAACGCCACAGCTAGCAGGCCCTTCGCATTGACGGCGCCAGTGCGGAAGCCTATCGTCCGCCGCCGGCGCAAACCCCCGGCTTGCGCCGGGGGCTGTGGACTCGTTGTCGTTATTCACCACGGTTGTCATGCATTCATCGCGGCCTAACGCCTTTCGTTGCTCCCGAGGCGCCGCGGCGCTTGCGTATGCGCTCGCCGCAGGGTGCCAGTCGTTCGACAAACCGCCCGAAGCGGCGCTGCGGCAATTCCTTCAGCCGGCGACGACCTCGCCCGACAGCGTCACGCTGGAGATTTTTCACGCGCGAATTCCGCTCGACAGAGAGGGCGCCGCCGACGCGCTTTGGGAGCAGATCGACGAGCAGCGTTTCGACGCCGATCTGCGACGGCGACTCGTGGCCAACGGCCTCCGCGCCGGCGTCGTCGGCGGATCGCCGCCCGAGAGTCTTTCCGACTTGCTGGCGCTCCAAAGCGATGCCCCGGCAGCTTCCGCCGTGCGGGTGATCAGCAATCAATCGGCCGTCCCGCGCGTCACCCGCCAGGTGAAGCAGATTAACCGCCGCGACGACACGTCCATTGAAGTTTCCGAGGTTGTGGCCGAGGCGCAAGTGTTGCTCAGCGACCGCGGCGTCATGGGCGGCAAGACGTTCCAGCAGGTCCAGGGCGTCTACATGCTGCACGCCGAAGCGATCCCCGGCCAGCGGATCAAGCTGCGGCTCACTCCCGAGCTGCACCACGGCGACCTCCGCCCGCGCCGCGTCGGCAGCGACCAGGGCATCTTCTTGACGACCGTTTCGCGCGAGCGTGAGGTTTTCGAACGGTTGGCAATGCAAACCGAATTGGCTCCGGGCGAGCTGCTGATTCTCGGCTGCCTGCCCGACGCCAAGGCGAGCCTCGGCGGCGTCTTTCACACGGCCAGCACTGGCGGCCAGGACGAGCGGAAGCTGATCGTGCTGCGGCTACTCGAAGTGCCGCGGAGCGAGATACTGGCGGAGAAGTAAGGTTCGCCCATTTAGCCCCCGGTCACTGACCGGGGGTTAATTGCCGTACATTAACGCCCCCCTCTTGGGCGATGCGGCGACTTGTTAGAATTACGCTCGTTGGCGGCTTATTTTCGATTGCGAGAGTTTTCGTTCGAGGAGTTTGACATGCCTCTGGTACCGCTGCGACTGCTTTTGGATCACGCCGCCGAGAACGACTACGGCTTGGCCGCCTTCAACGTGAACAACATGGAGCAAATCCAGTCGATCATGGAAGCCGCCCGCGAAACCGAGTCGCCGGTGATCGTCCAGGCCAGTCGGGGGGCGCGTTCCTACTCGCAGGACAATTACCTGCGGCACCTGATGCTCGCAGCGGCTGAGCTGTACCCCAACATCCCGATGGTCATGCACCAGGACCACGGCAACAGCCCCGACACCTGCAAGAGCGCGATTGAAAACGGCTTCACCAGCGTGATGATGGACGGCTCGCTGCAGGCCGACGGCAAGTCCCCCGCCGACTACCAGTACAACGTACGAGTTACCCGCGACGTGGTCGACATGGCCCACGCGATGGGCGTGTCGGTCGAAGGCGAGCTGGGCTGTCTCGGCTCGCTCGAAAGCGGCGAAGGCGAGCAAGAAGACGGCCACGGCGCCACGGGCACGCTGTCGCACGATCAACTGCTCACCGACCCGGACGAGGCGGAGCGGTTCGTCGCCGAGACGAACGTCGACGCCTTGGCGGTGGCCATCGGCACGAGCCACGGCGCCTACAAGTTCACGAAGAAGCCGACCGGCGAAGTGCTGGCCATGGATCGCATCGAGGAAATTCATCGTCGCCTCCCCAACAGCCATCTCGTGATGCACGGCAGCAGCAGCGTCCCGCAGGAACTTCAGGACGTCATCAACAAGTACGGCGGCAAGCTGAAACAAACGTGGGGCGTGCCGGTCGAGGAAATCCAGCGCGGCATCAAGCACGGGGTGCGGAAGATCAACGTCGACACCGACAACCGCCTGGCGATCACCGGCGCCATCCGCAAGGTGTTCGCCGAAACTCCCGAGAAGTTCGACCCCCGCGACTACATGAAGCCGGCCCGCGACGCGATGAAGCAGGTCTGCATCGACCGCATGGTCGCCTTCGGCCAAGCCGGCCAGGCGCCGAAGATCAAACCCGTGTCGATCGATAAGTTCGCGAGTTACTACGCGGCGGTCTAAATAGCCGAGCCATCCTGGCGCGCCGAATTCGCCCTTTAGTTTTCTCAGCGGCCGCGCGCGTCCTGCCGAACGAATACCGCGCACCCGGCCAGGTGCGAGCGTCACGCTTGCGGGTACTAAACCAACTCGGTTCCGGAAATCCGAAATCCCGCTGGGATTAAATCAGTCAGCCCAGGGTTGGTCGCCTCAGCGACCTACCCTGGGTACGGTTACCCCTCGTCGCCCATCAACCCTGAAAGGGTTGCAGGGTGGCTGACCATGCAACCCTTGCAGGGTTGTTCATCGGTCCGCGACGCCTGAACCCAGGGTAGCGGCTGCGCCGCAACCCTGGGCTGATAGATTGAATCCCGTTGGGATTCGGGAGACATCCCAGCGGCCAATTTTTTTCCACCCACTATCGCGACGCTCGCACCCCGGCCAGGATGGCCGGGCTATCTTCCCACCGCCCTGCGAAACCTTTCGGCGGCGGCGGAGTTAAATGCCTCGGGAGGGAACTCCCGATTCCATTGACTTCAGCCAGTACCGTTCCAGGCGAGGAAAATCCTATGAAATGCGTTGTCACAATGAGCGCGATGATATTGTCCGCGATGCTGGCCGGCGCCGCAGCGGCTGACGAGGGCGACAAGCCCAAGCCGCGGCCCGGCGAAGGGCGACCCGAGCGCGGCGATATGCGGGCGCGAATGCTCAAAGAATTCGACGCCGATGGCGACGGCGAGCTGAACGAAGACGAACGCGCCAAGGCCCGCAAAGCTCGCCAAGGTCGGATGCGAGACGGCGAGCGTGGCCAGCGCCCCCGCGGCG
>JBGSYU010000470.1:0-7925 GCA_041750715.1 Lacipirellula sp. | reverse complement strand
TTCTTGAGCGACGACCCACGCCGCGCTGAGAGCCACGACTGTTACCAATGCGATGGTCTGCGTCTTCACGATGGGTTCCTCCGTAGGTTCAGGAATCTTCCGGTTCCCTCTTCCTGGCGGAGAGGGTGCAGGATTACGCATCTGCTATCGGCCCCGGAGGGGCGACATGGATTGGGCGGGGTCGAAGCAAGGTACACGCCGCACTACGGCCCACGCGATGCAAGATACCCCAAACCGGAGGCAATCGTCAGCGCCAGACCCGCGGCGGCGCCCCATTTGCCCCAACTATCACGAGCGACGCGTGCGCGGTCCAAGTCCGCAGCGATTCGTTCTAGCCTAGCCTGGGCGGCCGCTAGGTATCTCGGGTCCGGGTTACTGCCGTCTAACTCTTCACCGTGACGGCCGCCGGAACGAGCCGTATGAACCGCGTCGTTGGCCGCCTTAAACTCGGCTGCTTGTTCGAGCGACCAAACATTGGCGGGCTTAGCAAAAACCATCCAACTCCACGCGCCGACAGTGAGAATCACGCCCGCAATCATCCCGGCTAGGAAAACGTTGACCCAACGAGTGCTGGCAAGGGTGTCGTCCATGGAGCAAGAGAGGATCGCAACGCCGAGCCTAAATGGAAGACACCGCCTTTACGGCGACTCGACGACCTGACCATCAACTGTGCAAATCAGATGGGCCATCGTAATTTCGTCGACGTCGTCGGACAAGAAATGAACGCTGCCGTCGAGAAATGTCACGTTCACGCCCGCGACATGGTTGGAACGCGGCGCCGCTGATGTGTAACCTTTGCTATCTGTGCATGGCATGCGCTCGATTTGCTCGCCAACCAAATCGGGGCATTCATACAGCACGTCCTGGGTCTTCGCGTTCGGCACTTGAGTTTGGCCGATGCTAATCGGGTCAAAGATAAACTCGGGGTAGAGTTGCTCGGCATTGTCGATGCCGTCCGAACCGTACCAAAGCGGATGGGCGTCCATCGACAGCAGCGATGCCGCCGACCAAGGCAGCGCCCATACGCCACGCTGATCCCTCTGGTGATCGCGCGTACGAACTTCGCTCAGTGCCAAGGTTTGCGAGGCGCCGTCCGTCACTTCGCTGAGACTTTGACCGAAGAGTCTGATGGCGCCGGGCGAGAAAAAATCGTCTATGTGGAAAGGTCCCGCGTACCCAGCGTAATTCGCCTTGGCGAACGGAACGATCTCAGTCGTTTCTGGGTCAATCCACTCGTACTCCCGCCCGTACGCATCATCGCTCGGACAGAGTAGCGAGGCCGGCTGCTGCATTTGCGGCCGGGCGAGATTGGCGGCGACGTGCAGTTCCGGATCGAACTCAGCATAAAGTTGCTGCTGCTCCAGATAGGGCAACAGGCTCACCAGCCAACTGTGATTCGTTCCCGATCGGAGATTCACGCGATGATAGGAGCCGCGAGTTTGGTATTGCATCGACTCTTCAACCGGTGCAAACCTACCAGCAGGCGGCAGCATACCGCGAGCTTCCTCATAGTTCAGAAGCGCCAGCCCCAATTGCTTGAGATTGTTTTGGCACTGAACCCGCCGCGCCGCTTCGCGGGCGGCTTGTACCGCCGGCAACAGTAGGGCGATCAGTGATGCGATAATGGCGATTACTACGAGCAATTCCACTAGTGAAAAGCCGCAGGCGACGGACCGAAACAGACGGCGTGAGCGCCGTGTCGCCTGGCTGATTGCACCCATCCGCATGGTTTACCCGCGTCGACGTCGTCGCCATGCTAAGTGGGCGGCCATGAGCAGCGAGCCAGTCGCCAACGCCAGCGTAGTCGGCTCCGGAATGGCCAGCGCCGATCCGGCCGCCAACAAGGGCGCCACCGGCGGAAGCACATGGTTATTGACGTTCTGCAGATCGATGTCGTCGACGTCGCCGTCGCCGTCGGAGTCGCCCTGGGCGTGCGTGGCCCCGAGCAGCGTGCCGAAATTTCGCTGCCAGGTCAGATAATCCGATCCATCGACGACGCCGTCTTCGTTGAAATCGGCCGAGATCTGATCGAACGCGGTGGTCGTTCGCCACGCAAGGCCGAAGTCCCAATCAGCGGCGCCGGACACTTTGAGCGTGTATGTGCCCGGGCCGAGGTTCGTCTGATAAATGTGCTCGACGTTGTCGACCGTGCTGATGCTCTCATCCACCAGGTTGTCGTTAGAGTCGTACAACCGCAGATCGAGATTTTGCAGCGACTCGACGGGGTCGAACTGCCCCGCCGCCGGAAGCAAGTCGTCGATCTTCACATTCCACGCCAGGATAATCGACAGTTCCTGGGCGGTGCTGCCGGAGGGGATCGCGAAGTTGTAGGAAACGTCGCCAACGGCCGTGTCGCCCTTGTGATCTTGATAGTCCCAGCCATAGGAGCCGGCGGTCGTCGTCGGAGGCGCCTGGCTGCCGGCGTGCTGGCCGCCAAGCTGGATTAGGTAGCTGTTGTAGACGTTCAGCTCGCCGGCGCCGAAGAGGTCGTCCAACGGGCGCGTGGGGGTGCGGTCCCAAGGGTTGAGGACGTTGCGCAGTGGCCCGCCGTTGGTCAGCGGCATCGTGTCGATGAAACCGGCGAATTCCTGCTTCGTCGCCCCGGCCAACAGCAAGGCCTTCATCGTCTCGCTCTTGGCCGCGTCGGTGCCAGCTACGACCTGGTGCAGCATGGCGGCCGCGGAACTCACCGTCGCGGTTGCACGACTCGTCGACACGAGGGCTTCTCGCGGAGCTACGATGTCGGGCTTGAGTCGACCGCTGCCGTAGATCGCCGTTGCTCCCCGCGAATGATAGCCGTCGGAACGACCGACGCTGATGCCGTTGTAGCTGTGGACCAACAAGTGCGGATGCGTGGCGTGAGCGAGATCGTTGGCGTTATTCACTCCAACCACCGCCGTCATCTCGCCCGTTTCAATCAAGTAATCGAACCGCCGAAGCGCCGAGAGGTCTTGAGCGAGCGTGTCGAGTTCGGGAACGATCCAACTATGATTCTGCACGCGAAACGATTGCGGCACGGGCGGGGCGAACGTGGTCGTGGCGTACCGAAGAACATTTTGCAACCAGTTGCCCGCCTCGTAATGCACGACCACATTGGCTCCCGGCGCGGTGCTGCCGGTGTTGCCGAAGAATTGCGTGGCGACGCCCGTGGCGTGATTGGAAATGCCGTTGCCCGCCACGCCGCTGCTGTCGGTAAGGCTGACGGCGACGCCCACAGGGAGCGTCGGATCGAACTTAGCCTTGAATTCACCGCCAGTGACGTTGGGATACGATGCATTGCTGCCGCTGGTCGAGCCTTCGACGAGCGAGATAATTCCACCGCTGCCAATGGGCAGCGAACTGCCCAAACGCGACTTGAGCTTTATATAGTCGATCGACTCTTGCCACGTTTGAGCCGAGGCGCTAGGGGCGAACGTAGCCAGGGCCATCGCGATGAACACGCCGTACCGCGAGTGCGGCGTTGCTGTTCGGCGGCTGCGTTTAGTGAGGCCAAGGGCCATAACAAGCGTGTCCTGGCGCCGCGTCGTTAAACGCGGATCGCGTAAGGCCAACCGAGCAGACCAAGGTAATAAAGAGCCATGCCGGCCGATGATCAACGGCCAACGGCCGGGCCGGCGCATGCAACCCAAAGAGCGTCTGTTCCGCTAACTGGCTCGCACGCCCCCCGTGCAAGCCGCCACCTGTGTTTATTCTCGCCCTCGCCCGTGCCGAATTCAAGCGTTTGGCGGCGATTTGTCGCGCAAGCTGCCGACTTTGATCCGCCAAATTGCTACGGGCAACTAGGTCGGTGTAGGCTTCGACCGCGGCGCCGCTGCCCGCCAGCGAACCCCCGCACCGGCGACATTTCGCTGGATTTGCCCACGCAGGCACGTCTAGGCGTCGCCGAAGTCGAGTTGTGGACCCCCTTCCGCCTGCCTAAACTAACGAGTTCAACCCGATCCGCCGGATTGACCGTTACTTACGTCGCCCGCACCTTTACCGACGCCTCCTAAGTGTCTACTACGGCCCAGGAGCGTTCCGAGTTCGCGGGAAATGCGTCCGTGCCGCCCGCCTACGCCCGCCATCCTTGCGCCCCAAGTTTCTGCGATGACTTCCTATAATCTGACCCACCTGAAGCAGCTCGAAGCCGAGAGTATTCACATCATCCGGGAGGTAGCCGCCGAATTCGAGAAGCCGGTGATGCTGTATTCGGTCGGCAAGGATAGTTCGGTGATGGTTCGGCTGGCGGAGAAGGCGTTCTACCCCGGCAAGCCGCCGTTTCCGTTGATGCACGTCGACACGACGTGGAAATTCCGCGAGATGATCGCGTTTCGCGAGAAGCTCATCCGCGAGCAGCTTGGCTGGGAACTGATCGTTCACATCAATGAAGAGGGCGTGAAGGCCGGCGTCGGGCCGTACACCCACGGCAGCAAGTATCACACCGACACGATGAAGACCGATGCGCTCAAGCAGGCGCTGAACAAGTACCGCTTCGACGCCGCCTTCGGCGGCGCCCGCCGGGACGAGGAGAAGTCGCGGGCCAAGGAGCGCGTCTACAGCTTCCGCAACAAGCACCACCAGTGGGATCCCAAGAATCAGCGGCCCGAGTTGTGGAACCTCTACAATGGCAAAGTCCAAAAGGGCGAGAGCATCCGGGTGTTCCCGCTCTCCAACTGGACCGAGCTCGACGTGTGGCAGTTCATCCACCTCGAGAAGATTCCGATCGTGCCGCTCTATTTCGCCAAAGAGCGGCCGGTGGTCGACGTCGACGGCGCGTTGATCATGGTCGACGACGACCGGATGCCGAAGGAGCACAAGGACCGCGCCGTGATGAAGCGGGTGCGCTTCCGCACGTTGGGCTGCTACCCGCTGACGGGCGCGGTCGAATCGACTGCGACGACGCTCCCGGAAATCATCCAAGAGATGCTGCTGACCAAGACGAGCGAACGCCAAGGCCGCGTCATCGACTACGACCAGAGCGGCTCGATGGAAGAGAAAAAGAAAGAAGGTTACTTTTAGTGATCTAGCCAATCAGGGACCAACGCATGTTGTCCGACGAGTAAGTTTGGAGGTAACATAGAGAATATGAAGCTTGTCGCCACTGAACACATCGAACTGCGTCCCAGCGAGATCCACGGTGAAGTGGCGTGGATCGTCGGCACGCGCATCCGCGTAGCGGACGTTTACGTCTGGCACGAATTATGGAGATGGTCGCCGCCGGCAATACTCGTTCAGTTTCCGCATCTAACGCCCGCCGATATTCATGCCGCTATGGCTTACTACTGGGATCACCAGGACGAAATTCAGGGCCTGTTGAGGCGGGCCGCTGAGCTTGAGGAGGAAATGCGACAGAAATATCCTTCCAAGTTGCCCGAAGCCATTCGACGCAAAAACGCCAATGGCGATTCGGTTTCATCTTGATGAGCATCTGTCGCCGGCCATCGCGGACGCGCTACGTTCGCACGGCATCGACGTGTCGACTAGCCAAGACGCCGGGTTGCTCGGCGAGAACGACGGACGCCAGCTTTTGTTTGCGGTGTCGCAACAGAGGTCATTCGTAACTTGCGACGACCATTTTCTCCGCCAACACATGGTGGCGAAGGCCACCTACGGCATCTGTTATTGCCACCTTACAAAGCATCCCATTGGCGAATTCGTTGAGGCGCTATTGACCGTCGCAAGGTGCATCGACGACGAGGAAATGCACTACTGCATTCAGTGGCTTTAGGCAACCACGATTAGGCCCATTTTCCAAGTTCCTTTAAACCGCGTTGTACAGACCCGCACCATATGTCCCATCAATCTGAACTAATCGCCACCGATATCGACGCCTACCTCAAGCAGCACGAGCACAAGGAACTCCTGCGCTTCCTCACCTGCGGCAGCGTCGACGACGGCAAGAGCACGCTCATCGGCAAGCTGCTGTATGAGACCAAGATGATCTACGAGGATCAGCTCGCCGCCATTCAGCGGGACAGCGCCACCCACGGCACCACCGGCGGGGATTTTGATCCGGCGCTGCTCACCGACGGCCTCAAGGCCGAGCGGGAGCAGGGCATCACCATCGACGTGGCGTACCGCTACTTCTCCACGGCCAAGCGCAAGTTCATCATCGCCGACTGCCCCGGCCACGAGCAGTACACCCGTAACATGGCCACCGGCGCCAGCACCTGCGACCTGGCCATTATTCTCATCGACGCCCGCCACGGCGTGATGACGCAGACCCGCCGCCACTCGTTCATCGTCTCGTTGCTGGGCATCAAACACGTCCTGGTGGCGGTGAACAAGATGGACCTGATGGAGTTCTCCGAAGAGGTCTACGAGAAAATCAAGAACGACTACCGCGAGTTCGCCGTGCGGCTCGACATGGTCGACCAGCACTTCATCCCCATCTCGGCACTGAAGGGCGACAACCTGGTCGAGAAGAGCGCGAACATGCCGTGGTACGACGGCTCGACGCTGATGCACCATCTGGAGAACGTACACATCGCCTCCGATCGCAACCTGATCGACTTCCGCTTTCCCGTGCAGTACGTCAATCGGCCGAACCTCGACTTCCGCGGGTTCTGCGGCACGGTGGCTTCGGGGCGGATCAAGAGGGGCGAAGTCGTGATGACGCTCCCTTCGCGCAAGACTAGTCGTATCAAGTCGATCGTCACCTACGACGGCGACCTGGAGGAGGCCTTTGCTCCGCAGTCGGTCACGCTCACGCTTACCGATGAAATCGACGTCAGCCGCGGCGACATGCTGGTGCGACCCGATAATATCCCGCAGACGGCCGACGCCTTCGACTCGACCATCGTGTGGATGCACGAGGCGCCGCTGACGGCCGGCAAGCAGTACTGGTTCAAGCAAGGCTCCCGGACCGCGGCTGGCGCCGTGAGTCAAATCCGCTATCGCATCGACGTGAACACGCTCCACCGCGAAGAGACGCCCACACTGG
This sequence comes from Lacipirellula sp., assembly GCA_041750715.1. GTDB lineage: Bacteria > Planctomycetota > Planctomycetia > Pirellulales > Lacipirellulaceae > Lacipirellula. Next base: position 1,003 of record JBGSYU010000470.1, on the reverse strand, counting down.
GGCTGAACGAAATTGGCCGCTGCCAGGTGCGGCTCAACCAGCCGATCGCGTTCGACGGCTACCGCCAGAACAAGGGCACTGGCGGCTTCATCGTGATCGACCGGCTGACGAACGTCACCGTTGGCGCCGGGATGATCCTCGACCGCACGGCCGCCGACTCGCAGGACCACTGGACCGATCGGGTCGACGAGAACCTGCAAACCGAGTCGAGCACCGTCACGCCTGCCGAGCGGACGGGCCGCTTCGGCCACAAGCCGGCGACGATTTTGCTCACGGGCCTCGCCGGCTCGGGCAAAACGACCACCGCGTACGCCTTGGAACGCAAGCTGTTCGACATGGGCCGAGCCGTGTGCGTGCTCGACGGCCAGAACATGCGCCGCGGCATCAGCCGCGACCTGGGGTTCGACACGTCCGATCGTAGCGAGAACTTGCGCCGCAGCGCCGAAGCCGCCCGGCTGCTAAACGACGCCGGCCTGATCTGCATCTCCGCGTTTTTGGCGCCCGAGGAAGCTGTCCGCCAAAAGGCGGCCGAAGTCGTGGGCCGCGAGCGGTTCCTGGTGGTGCATCTCGACGCGCCGATCGAAGTCTGCCGCGCCCGCGACGACGACGGGCTGTATGCGAAAGCCGATGCGGGCGAGCTGGCCAATTTCCCCGGCGTGAGCGCCCCGTACGAAACGCCGAAGTCGCCTGATCTAACGTTGAAAACCGCCGAGCTCGACGTGGACGAGTGCGTGAAGCGGATCGTCACGCTGCTCGCTCAGCGAAAGATCGCTGCTTCATAAACGCGATAGCTCCGCGACTCGTTCAAGGAGGAAAATCGAATGGCCGTCCGTTTCAATCCGAAGCGGCTGTTCCGCTTCAACATCGGGACGATGCTGTTCGCCACGCTGTGCGTCAGCGTTTATCTCAGCAGTCACCGCGCCGGAGAGCGAAATGGCGCCAAGGATCGCTACGACGAGTCCTTCGTCACCAAGGTTTACAACTTTTCCGATGTGGCGATCAG
>JBGSYU010000469.1:0-2188 GCA_041750715.1 Lacipirellula sp. | reverse complement strand
GCGAGCACGTCGGCCTGTTGGCCGACGATACGCTCGAAGGCCGCGCCGCCGGGTCGCGCGGCGGTCGGGCCGCAGGTAGGTATATTGAAATGCAACTCCAGCGCGCAGGCGTGAAGCCTGCCGGCGACGGCGGCGGATTCGTCCAGCGCTTCAGCCCCGGCTACCAAAATTTGCTTGCACAAATCCCGGGAACCGATCCTGCGCTTCGTGACGAATTCATCATTGTCGGCGCCCACTACGATCACGTCGGCTACGGCAGCCGCCGCAATAGCAACGGCCCCATCGGCTACATTCACAACGGAGCCGACGACAACGCCAGCGGAGTCGCCACGCTTTTGGAAATGATTGACGCGTTAAGCGTCGAGAGTCGAGAGTCGAGTGTCGAGAGCCGACCAATACATTCTTCTGGCTCTCGACCCTCGACCCTCGACCCTCGACCTTCCTCTGGCTGGCAGCCGCGTCGGTCGATTCTGTTCGCCTTCTGGGACGGCGAGGAAATCAACCTTCTCGGCTCCCGACACTGGGTGCGCCAGCCGACGATCCCGCTTAAGAATGTTCGGCTGGCCGTGAACATCGACATGATCGGCCGGATGACCGGCGGCCGCTTGGAAGTGGCCGGCACGCGTACAGCCGCGGGGCTAAGGCAACGGTTCAGTTCGCCACGGCTGCCGCCCGACATGTGGCTCGACTTCACCTGGCAATATGAGGAGAACAGCGACCACTGGCCGTTTTATGAAGCGAGCATCCCGTCGCTGCTGGTCCACACGGGCATTCACAAGGATTACCATCGTCCGAGCGACGACGTCGAGAAGCTGAACATCGCCGGCATGCGCGATGCGACGGCGTACTTACTGGAGGTGGTTTGCCGCGCGGCCGACGCGGACTCGCTAGCGCCATTCCGCCCCGCGGCGCGTTCGGAGAACGCTTCGACTCGCCGCATGCGGGAGACGGCGCTGGCGCCACTCGCCCCCCGGCTTGGCCTGCGCTGGGATTGGCAGGAGGACGAGGGCGAGCCGCGGATGATCGTGTCGCAGGTGACCCCGGGCGGCGCTGCCGACAAGGCGGGGTTGCGCGCCGGAGATCGCATTGCCGCAGTCGACGGCACGCCGACGAGGTCCGAAGCGCTGTTGCCGGCGGCCGTGCTTCGCGCGCCGACAGAAGTCAGCCTTGAAATCCTGCGCGGCGAGGAAGAACCGCAGACTATCGTCGTGCGACTCGCCGGGCAACCAACGGGGTTGGGGATCTCCTGGCGCGAGGACGCCGCCGCCCCCGGCGCCGTGTATGTCACGCGGGTCGTCCCTTACTCGCCCGCCGACCGCGCGGGCATCGCCCTGCACGATCGCATTTACGCCCTCGACGGCGAACCCTTCGCCGACCAAGACGCACTGTTACAAAGAGTGCGCGAGCGGCTGGCCGTGGAGGCGCCCATGCAATTCGAAGTCGAAACCCGCGGCCGCGTCCGCACGGTGAACGTCGATCTCGACCTGCCCACGGCGCCCGCCGATGACCCGTCGCTGTAACTGCGGCCTAACCGACCGCCGGCGAACTACGACGGCGTCCGCAGTTCCCGCAATCGTTCCCAGGTAAATAGCCCGGTAAAGTGCCCGTCGCTCCAGTAAATTCGTACCGCGTAGTTGCCCACCAGTTCCATGCGTTCGATTACGATATCCGCCGGAATGGCCGCGGCGTCGAGCATCCGCTCCCCGGTCCATTCGTTCACGCACTGGGCGCACGCGCATTCCCCGCGCAGGTCGCGAAACGGAAACGCATCCTCCCGATCGCTCCATATCACGCGGAGCACACGCTCGTTGCGAAGCGCTTGAAGGTCGCGAGGGGAGGGCGTCTGTTGGTTCATAGTGTTTCTGGCCGAGTCCGCGAACTTCGCGACGTGGCTGCGGTCGCCGACCCTGGAAACGACGCCTAGCCGTCGACCGCTAGCGACGACTATACTTGAGGTTCGCCGCACGGCCCAGCGGGGCGTCACATGGGGATGTGGCGGAATTGGCAGACGCGCTGGATTTAGGTTCCAGTGGGGCAACCCGTGCAGGTTCGATTCCTGTCATCCCCACTTGGGCGGAAAGCGGAAAGCCGAAAGCCGAAAGCGGATCAATCGTCCTCTTTCCGCTTTCCGCTTTCCGCTTTTCCGCCTGAGCCTGTAGCTCAGTTGGTTAGAGCAACGGACTTTTAA
>JBGSYU010000468.1:0-13304 GCA_041750715.1 Lacipirellula sp. | reverse complement strand
GCGGGCGCCAGTCCCTCGGCCTGCAAGCGCGCGAGAAGGAACCGGTCGATCGGGTTGCGGGCCCACGCCTTCACGTCTGGCGGCGTCGGCCGCGCGGGCGGGATGAACGACCAGTGGAGCTGGTACTCGGCCCCTTGCTCGATCCAGCGGACGAGCGTCTGTTTCTGCTCGTCGGTAAGATGCTTTTTCGTCTCCGGCGGCGGCATCCGCTCATCGGCGTCTTCCGAGAGGATTCGGCGGATCATCTCGCTCGAATCGGGGTTGCCCGGCTCGATCGCGGCCATCTCGATCGCCGCGTCGCGCTTGTCGAGCCGGAGATCGGCCTTCCGCGAGGCGCTGTCGGGGCCGTGGCAAGAGATGCAGGCATCCTGCAGAATCGGGCGGACGTCGCGGTTGAATTCGACCTTTGGCGCCGAACTGGCTGCGTCGTCGGCGCGCGAAAGTCCCGGATCGGCTGCGATGAACAAGGCAGCCAGCACCCCGGAAATAGCTGATGTTGGGCGGAGGCTCAGGAGCATGGGCTGGCGCCTGTCGGGGCGGGGGGAACGAAATGAGCGCCGCATTGTGCAGCGTCCCCTATTATATGACACTACGCCGGCAATTTTAGCGCTAAAACCGCCGGATCGCGGCGGAAGTCAAGCTGGAGAAGCGCCGCAAGGCGTTTCTGGGAAATAGCTTAACGATGTTGGTAAGGATCGGAAGGCCTGGGCGTCGGGCCCCGTGCCCCCGCCTTCGTGGGCACGCGCGTTGGCAGGCCATAGATGGTTACCGCACGAAAAAAGGCCGCCCGGTTTGGGCGGCCTTATTCATGGAAGATGCTACGTTGCGTCGTCGCTTACTTTCGACGATGGCCGGCAACTATCGCGATTAGGCCGCAGGCGGCCAACGCGCAGCTAGCGGGCTCGGGAACCTGGGGGCCGCGGATTTCGCCAGTGCCGCTAGCCCTAAACCCGGTGACAAGCCCGCCCCCGGTCGTCCTGGTTCCTGGGTCAACTTGAGCGGAAAACGAGACTGTGACCGGATCGCCGAGTTGCAGCCCAAACGGCAGGTTCTGCACGAAGGTATCGGATATTGCGGCGCCAAAGCTGAACTGCACCAAGTTCATCACGTCAATGTAGGTGACGTTAACTTGACTGAGGTCGACTTGAATATACTGGGCGGCCGACGGTCCAGTGCCGATGAGCAGATCGAAGTAGCCTGGGTTGCCCACCGTCGTGGCATTAAAGACGGTTCCCGAACCGGATAAAATGCCGGTCACGTCCGGGATGAGCAAGTCCAGCGAGAGGTCGGTGTTAATGCTGCCTTGAAGAATGCCGTTAATCTTAAAATCCGCGGTTGTCAGCGGATCGGCGAAGGCGGGGTTTCGCGCGCCGCCAAAGGGCGAGCCGGCGTCTACGATGGATGAACCGTCGTAGACGAGGTTCAGACCAGTGAACTCAATGGATGCAATGGTCGCGGCGGAAACGCTGGCGGCGGTGAGGGCGACTGCCAGAATGGCCAAAGGCGCTCCGCCACGGAGAAGCTGTGAAACGAGGTGTCGTACGTTCATTAGTTCCACTCCAAGCAGAAGACTTCAAAAGATGCGTCGTCGCAAAGCATCCTTGCGACCTGACTCGACAAGCGAGCAACTTCCGAGAGAACGGCGAGGTTCTCCCATGGGTGCGGTAGCATTATGGGGATATTCCCCCGCTGAATGCAATCGCTACGACATAATTTTGGCGTTTTTTCGCGATACGTCCGCAGGCGGCTGCGCTTACCTCATTTTCGCAAATGCAACGAAATCACACCCAACGCACGCTTACCCACGATTCTGCCCGTCGATAACGTGCCGCGTGTTTTTGGAATCGCAGTAAGGCTTTGCTGGCATATGGCTTAGGGGACTTCAGCTCTGCCGAAACGGACGCTCGCTCGCTCGTAGCCATTCTACTGAGCGGCCTTCATCAGTTCGAGTCGGTAGATCGGCAAATGCCGGTAGTAGACTTCCAGCGAGTAGGCGGCGAGGCAGGTGACGAACAGGCGGCCGCCCCCGTTGACGCCGGTGGTTTCGTCCAGGGTCGGGTCCCAACTGCCGCGCTCTTTGCCTTCGCGAATTTGCAGGGCGGGCAAGGCCTCGCGCATGGCGTGGTTCCAAAGGCGCCAGGACTCGCCTTCCATGTGGTGACACGCCTGGGCGGCGTAGTACCAGTAGTAGACGTGCGTCGTACCCGCTTCGGCCGACGGCAGGTTGCTAGTGAGCACCGCGATGCCGCGGCGAAGCCGCTTGTCATCTTGCCGCCAGCCGAGGTATTGGCGACATAAGAGGCCCTCGGCCGTCATGCTTAGTTTCTCGCCTTGACCGGGGACGTAGGCGTACCGGGCGCCCTTGTCGAGCGACACGGCGTCGAGGAAATCGCCGATGCGGCCCAGGGCTGGGCTATCGACCTCCAGGCCCGCCATCCGCGCGCTTTGCAGGGCCATCACAAACCAGCCGGTGACGGACGTATCGCTGTCGCGGCCGGGCTCATACCGCCAGCCGCCTTCGGGAGACTGGACCTTGATGCAGTAATCGACCGCCTTCTGCGCGGCGTCTCGATACTGCGAGTCTTTGGTCATGCCGTACAATTCGCACAGGGCGATCGTGCAGAGGGCCTGGGTATAGAGACGACCATTGCCGCTGCCTTCGTGAAAGAAATCGCCGTCCTTCTTCTGGCGTTTGAGCAGCGCGTTCCAGGCCTTCGTTACGACGGTGGTGAAGGGGGTATTGCGCTCGCTCATGGGGGTGTAGCCGGCGCCCTGGAAGGCGAGCAGCGCCAGAGCGGTGGCAGCTTCTGGGTTTTCGGCCGTGCCGCCGTCGGCGTATTTGCCGGCGCCGCTTAAGCTCCACTGGCCGTTCTTTCCCTGCACGCGAGCGAGCCACTTGAGCGCTTCGGTCACCGCCGATTCGGTGGACGAGGTTCCGCCGTAGGCGCGGCGGAGCGAGTCCTTCATGCCGGCGGTGCGTCCGGAAAGCGCGATTTGAATCGCCGGCGCGTCGGCGCTCGTTACCAGCCCCAGCGATGCGACCGGCGGCAGCTCGGCGACCGCGTCCATGGTTTCGGCCGCCATCTCCAGCGGTTCCATCGACTCGCTCGCTTGCAAGGGCGATTCGTCCAGCGAGATCGGCATTTCGACGTCGCCGGGCTGAAGGTCCTCGCCGCCATCGTCTTGCGCGCTCAGGCTTAGCACAAATTCCGGAACCCGATCGCTGGCTACCAGCGACAGGCCAAGGATGATGACCAGCAACATGTGGACGATGGCGCTAATGAGCCACGCCGGGGCGGCTTCGAGATAGTCGCTGGGCCCGGCCAGCGGAGGCAGGTCGTCGGCCGGCGCGTCCGCAGTTGCGGACGATGTGAACGCGGACGAGGGCGGTTCAACGATCTGCAACGAAACTGGCGCGGCAGCACGAACCGTGGCGGTCGTCTCGATCGGCGACGCTAGCGGCATCGCGACCGGCAACGCCGGCGGCAGACCTGGAAGTGGCGCCAGGGACGAATCCGGCTGTGGCATGGAGGGCTCTCTCCGTTCCGGCGGAGGGACAAGCGACGGCGCGCAAGAGTTCTCTGCAGCGAGGCTCGTCATTCTGAGCGGAGCGAAGAATCTAGAACCCCGCTAGCTCCTTCGCTCCGCTCAGGATGACGGCTGCAACCTCAACTCAATCACGCTTTAGTTTAACCGCCAGGCATGCTATCGGCAAGAAAACCCAATCGCCGTAACCGCTTAGGCAACTTCCATCGTCTGCTTCGCAGCGCACAAAAGGCGCCAGCACGGGAGGCGAATCGCCAAACGTGGGTGAGCCGGCGCGGCATGTCGGCCGATATTAACGTTGCGACCCGTCTTTCCCTCGACCCTACCGCAACGTCCCGTTCTTGCGGCAGTGTGCGCCCGTGACTCCCTCGGTGGACCTATGCCCAATCGTTATTTGCTTCTGCGTGTTTTGCCGTCCGTAGTCGTCGCACTGTTGTCGACGGCGGTTCTTGCAGCTCCGCAGAACCGTCAGGCTTCTCCGCCGCGGCCGGCGGCGAGCGCGTTCGTGCCGGGCAGCGGCACGAGCATTGACTATGTGGGCGACGACTTTGAGGAAGCCGGTTGGGGGTACGAACATCGCCATCCCAAAAGCTCCCGCGAGCAGGATGAGCGGACGCGCATGCCGATGGGCGCATCGTTTAACAATCGTTGGCACGAGGGCCCCGAGCGCGGGCAACCCGACCATTTGCAAGTAGTGCCGACGCCGCCGGGCGGCCTGGAGGGGAGCTCCCATGCGCTTTCGATGCGCACCCTGCACTCGGGCATTCCGGGGGTCAACACCCGCGACGTGCAGCAGGACGATCTCATTGCGAATTGCATCGCGCGGCTGCGCGGCGGCATTCCAGTCGCCGAGCGGCCCAGTTGCACCGTGCGCGTGTACCTGCCGCCGGCCGACCAGTGGGAGAATCGTTCGGGGCCGCACTTTGGCTATCGCGCCAGCGCCTCGACGATGACGACCACCAAGACGAAGGGGTTTTTCAGCGTTTCACGAGAAAGCGAAGTGGAACCCTATTGGCCCGGTATGTGGATCCATTTTCGCAGCGCGGGCAGCCGCGGTGTGAATGCCGACTCGGCGTACATCGCGGTCCGCAGCAACCGGATGGGCCACGACTTTGCAGCGAGGGAGATTCCCGCCGATCAGTTCGGGTGGTGGACATTAGGCATGTCCTTCTCGGCGGACGGCATGGTTCACTACTACGCCAGCCCAGGCGTCGACGAACTGACCGCGGCGGATTTTCTAAGCTCGCAGAATCCGTACGGATTCCAGGCGCGGCAGTTTCGGACGTACTTCTTCGACGTGTGCAATCAGAACGACGGGCAGACGTGGTCGACGCCGTTTGCGATTGACGATCCGCAGTTGTTCGTCGTAAACCCGGCGCGGATCAATTCAATCGTGATGCAGAAGCAGGCTCAGGAGGCTCAGCAAGCGGCGCGCCGGGCGGCGGCCGCCGAGCGGAAGACGGCGAGCAAAAAGGGCGGGACGAGGTCGACGCGAACGCGGTGAGGACTGCGCGTTCGCGTCAACGCGTGTCATCCTGAGCGGAGCGAAAGATCTAGTGCGGGTTCAGATTCTTCGCTGCGCTCCGAATGACCTCGCGTGACGTTGCTCGCCAGCGACTGTGTTAGAACTGCACGCCGTAGCGTTGGGATAGAGAGCTGCGCGTGCTCTCTTGGTCGGCGACGAGCTTGGTAAGCGTTTGCCGGGCCTCCTCGACGCTCTGGTAGATTTGGTCGGTTAGCTTTTGCCGCTTCTCGGCGGACTGCTCCTGCTCCTGCTTGTTGTAAGTCGCCCAACTGTAGGGAGCGTACTCGCGCTGGTAGTAGTAGTTGCCCCAGTTCACCGTGCGGCCGGTCGGCAGCCAGCCGACGCGCACTTCCGAGGGACCATCGGTGGCGGCGATGGCGTCTTGCTTTTGCGCTACGCCATACGCCTGGCCGACGACGTCGCCGAAGGTTTGGGCGACGTACTGCCCGTATTTCACCAGATCGGGATCGACGCCGCGGGTGGGGAGATTCTGTATGCGGCGGGCATAGTTTTCTAGCCACAGTACGCTTTGCCGCAATGAATCGGCGCGGTTGAGGCGCTGGGCGTCTTCGATGTATTTGCCGACGGCGCGGAAGTACCGCTGCGAGGCGCGGGCCATCGCCATTGTTGCGGGGTCGACGGGGGCGGCGTCGGGCGTTGCGGGAGCAGCGTCGGTGCTCGCAGTCGGCTCGGGCGGCGTTTCGTGCTGTTCGACCGCGGACGCATCGACCGCCAGCAGGCTGAGAATCCGCCGCAATCCGTCGGCCGTCAATTCGCCGGAAATCGCCAGGCTTTTGCCTTTCGCCTCGGCAGTCCAGGCGTTGAACTCATCGAGCATGGCGCCCGACTCGCCGAGGATCGCCAGGATCAGCGGCTTCGCAACCGCGGCCAGCGAGGCGGTGTCGTCGGCAAAGTCAATTTGCAGGCGGCCTTGCAGCGAGTCGCGCACCAGCACGCCGAGCTTCACGCCCTGGACGCCGCTAAGCAGTTTCACGGTTTCGGCCTCGGGGAGCGAGTCGAGCATCGCGGAGTCGATGGCCCGAGCGCGGAGGGTCGCCATCGGCAAGGCGCCGACGAGGTCGACGGCGAGGATAATTTCCGTGCCCACCGAATCGGCGTAGCCGAGGGCCTGTTGTAAATAGGGCGACAGCGGCTCGATTTCCGGCGAGGCCACGTCGACCGCCCAGCGGTGAGCTTCTTGCCGCGAGGCGGTGGTGAGAACGCCGAAGATTCGCGGCGCGAATTTAAGAATAGCGGTGTGGTTGGCGAGCCACACGGCCTCGAAGCTGCCTACGGCATCGACCAGTCCGTTGCGGCGCTGGGCAATCTGCTGCACGGTCGGGTCGATCGAAAGCGTCATAGCGGCCGCTTCCCAGTCGGGGCGCAGCGTGTCGACGTCGAGCCGCGACGCGAGGATGCACCGCTGGGCCGTCGGCGGCAGCAGCATGGGCGCTGACTCGGAGGCGTCGCTAAATTTTTGCCGCCAGGCGTCGCGCTTGCCGAGCGGGCTTTCGTACATGGCCTCGGCGTTGACGACGATAATGGCGTTGGCGTCGCTAGGGAGAAAGCGGCTCAGTTCGGCGAATTCGCCGGCGATCGCCGAGGTCGCGCGCAAGCTCATTGCAAGGGCGACCGTCGACAACAGATATTGGTAAGTTACTCGCCTCATCGTGAGCCTCGATAGGTACGCAGTTAAGAGTGTCGTCTGAAGAAGACCGAAAGGTTACGACGATCGCAACGCAAGCTGCTCGTCGGAATTCACATTCAGAACCTGAACTGTTACGCGGCCTGTGGCCGTTCTACCGTAACAGTGAATCCCGCGCCACTCGAAATGATCCTGCCAAGCTTGCCGACGCGGGTGAAAGAGAGGAACGATTTCGCCTGTTTCCGGGTCGATGCCCGAAAGATTCGAGCCCTTGTGTAAATTGCAGTCGACACATGCCAGGGCGAGATTCTCCCGAGCATCATCACCGCCGTGTTTGCGGGGAATAATGTGCTCAATGTGCAGCGCGGCAATCAGCGAGTCGGCCTGGTGGACCTGGCAGTACTCACAGCGATCCCCGGCCCGCTGACGAACGAACGCGCGCGTCGATTCGTTCATCAGTCGCTACTTGCCGGCTTGCTGTCGCTGGGCTTGTCGCTTCAAAATCGAAACGAACTTGTTGGCTCGGACGTAACCGACATATTCTAGATGCTCCTCTTCGGTAAGCTCGCCTTCGGTGGACCTTGTCGCCAACTCGTCGATTCTCGCTCTTAGGACGGGGTCGGGCTGAAACTCGATGACGTGCTGTTCTCGGCCGGGCAGCACGATTTGCAACACCGGGGACACGCCGCGATCAAAAGCCGTCGTTTCAGCGGATAGGTCCATGACTCTATTCTACACCCTCGGCGTCGATTTCTAGGCTGGAATCTTCCGACGAATACGGCGCCGGCTCGTCGCGGAGTTGGTTGATGGCGTTGTGCGCGGCGCGTTGCTCCGATTCCTTCTTGCTCTTGCCCCAGGCGGCGGCGAAGCGCCGCTGGCCGATTTGGGCGGCGATCTTGAAGCACTTGCTGTGGTCGGGGCCTTTTTCATCCTGCATCTGATAGCTGGGCGTGACGCCATACTCGCGTTGGGCCAGTTGCTGTAACAGCGATTTGAAGTTACCGCCGAATTCGCACGAGACGGCCGCTTCGATTTCCGGGCTGACGTGCGCGAGAATGAAGCGTTCCGCCGCCGGCATGCCGCCGTCCATGTAAATGGCGCAGACCAGCGACTCGAACGCCGCCGCCAGTACCGAGCGCGGCACCTGGGGGTCGGCGGCCATGCCTTTGCCGAGGATCAAGTTTTCTTCGAGCGCCAGGCTCTCGCTCATGCGGGCGCACGTATCGCGGCTGACGACGACCGACTTGATCTTCGTCAACTCGCCCTCGGAGTATTCGGGGTATTGCACGAACAGCCGTTCGCAAACGACCATGCCCAGGATGGCGTCGCCAAGGAACTCCATCCGCTCGTTCGAGGCGAGCCGATGCTGGACGCCGGAGGCGTGGGTCATCGCGGCTTCGAGCAACTGCGGGTCGCGGAACGTGTACGCGATCTTCACCTGGCAGGCATCGAGATCGCCGCGCAAATCGCTGGCGTGGGAAACGGAGTCGGTACTCATTGCAATGTCACCATTGCGGAGGCTGCGCTGACGCAGCTTGTGCGGGCGCTTACGCCCGGCGAGCTGCAGCGGCAGAGCCCTCGCTGCGTGGGAGGAACGTGGGACGCGGGGCGACTAGGCCGGCGCCGCAGGCCCGAAGGGGACGAAACCACAGCGTTAGGCTAATCACCGCGGCGACGGGCGTCAACGCGGAAGACATACTTGAGACGGGTACTCGATAAATGAAGTCGCGTGGGGTGACCTTGGTTACTCCCATGTCGTACACTTGTTCGATTACCTGCAAATCGCCTGCTCGCGTTCCCATGATCAACACGCTATTACTGCCGGAACTTCGCGAAATGCTCGCTGTGGACGACGCGGCCGGGCTCATGGAGTTTTGCGACGCCATGCATCCGGCGCGGGCGGCGGAGTTCATGGAGGGGCTGACGGCGGAAGAAACCTGGCGGGTGCTCCAGGCCGGCGATCCGCAGCAGCGGGTGGAGATATTCGAGTATCTCGACGAGGCCCGCCAAGTCGAAATTCTCGAATTTGGCGATCCGGCGGAAACGAGCCGACTGATCGCCGACATGGCGCCCGACGACCGCGTCGACTTGCTCAAGCAGGTCGAATCGGCGACGTTCGACGCCCTGATGCCGCTGGTACCCACCGAGGAGCGGCGTGACATCAACCGGCTCAGCCAGTACCCCGAGGGAACGGCCGGCTCCCTGATGACGACCAGCGTGGCGCGCCTTCCGGAGTCGCTCACCGTCGGCGAGGCCATCGAGGAGATCGCGCTGCAGACGAAGAACCACGAGACGATTTACTACATCTACATCATAGATGCTGAAAATCATTTGCGCGGGCTGATCACCGCGCGGCAACTTCTCATGCATCTAGGAACGCCGGAGGAACCGGTGTCGGAGCTGATGCAGCGGGACCTGGTAAGCGTCGAGGCGACCGACGACCAGGAAGCCGTCGCCGCGAAGGTGGCCGATTACAACTTTATGGCGATTCCGGTGGTGGACCACGAGCATCACCTCGTGGGGATCATCACCCACGACGACGTGATCGACGTGTTCCGCGAAGAGGCGGAAGAGGACGCCTACCGGGCAGTGGCTATCGCGCCGCTAGAAGAGACGTATCTCAATACGCCGCTCCACACGCTGTCTTGGAAGCGGGGCGTGTGGCTGAGCATGCTGCTGTGCGGATCGTTCCTAACGGTGATCGCGCTGCAATCGTTCGATGAGACGCTGGCCGCGATTGCGTGGCTGCCGCTGTTTTTGCCGCTCATTGTTTCCTGCGGCGGAAATTCGGGGGGGCAGTCGGCGACGCTCATCATTACGGCGCTGACCAGCGGCGATTTGAGCTTGCGCGATTGGTGGCGGGTGCTTCGCCGCGAACTAATTATGGGCCTGACGCTCGGCGCATGGCTGGGCGGCATCGCCTACCTGGGGGCGCTATTGGTCGTCACCGGGCCGACGCCCGTGGAGAAGCTGGTGGTGCCGATCACGCTGATGTTCGTCGTGACGTTCGGCACGCTGGTCGGCGGGGCGCTGCCGTTAATTTTTCGGCGGCTGGGATTGGACCCGGCGCTCATGAGCAACCCGTTCGTCGCGGGGATCATCGACATCACGGGGATCGTGATATATATGACAGTATGTTGGTTGATGCTGGAGGAGATCGCATGGGCCACGCCGGGGGGCGGGTAGGCCGTCGGTGGCTCGGCGTTGTCGTCGTCATTCTGAGCGCAGCTAAGAATCTAGCAAGGATTCAGATTCTTCGCTGCGCTCAGAATGACGGGGTGCCTGTAGCACTACACGTCCAGCACCGGTTGCCCGACATAAAGCTGCAACACCTGGCTCTGCACCTTGATCGCCCGGATCAGCACCCAAACCTGGTCGCGGGTGTATTTTTCGGGGTCGGAGCTGGCAAGCTCTTCCAGTTCCTGCGTCATCGCGGCGTGTTGGTCGGTGGCGAATTGCAGTTTCAGGCATGCGTCCTGCCAGGCCGATCGCATTGCATCGGCGTCTTCGAGCACGTCGTCGGCCGCGTAATTGTTGGCCAGCAGCAAGCACAGCCGCGCCACGTCCTGCGTCGAGGCGTGCGGCTCGAGTTCTTCGACTTGGCGAGCGAGCTTTTGGCAGTTCATCGTGTACTTCCCCCGAGGCGGCGTCCCCCAACCACTTGAGAAGCCTAGGTTATGAACCTGCGGCGATTGACGCGGGTCCTGTTGAGAAACGGCGCCGGGTGCATTTGGCGAATTGCGGGTATCTTATCGGGTAAAAATGCGGCGTTGCCCATGCGTCGTGGCGGGTTCGCCACGGCCGTGTTTCCGCGGAGCCTCGCGGCCGGGGGCGGCGTGTTGCATAATCTCCACATGCGTCAAACTCTCCTAATGCGAATAAAGCCATGGCCTTACTAGGCGTCAATATCGATCACGTCGCTACCGTACGCGAGGCACGCAAGACCAACGAGCCCGATCCCGTGTGGGCGGCCTCCTTGGCGGAGCTTGGCGGCGCCGATGGCATCACGCTCCACCTACGCGAGGACCGGCGGCACATACAAGAGCGCGACCTGCACCTCTTGCGACAGACCGTCGCCGTGAAGCTCAACCTGGAGCTAGCGTGCGACGACGAAGTATTGCGCATCGCGGGAGAGGCCAAGCCGTACCAGGCGACGCTCGTGCCCGAGCGGCGCGAAGAGGTGACGACCGAGGGCGGCCTCGACGCCGCCGGTCAGCATTTGCGCGTGGCGGCTGCGGTGAAGCGGCTGCAAGATGCTGGAATCGTGGTGAGCTTGTTTCTCGATCCCGATCCGCAACAGATTGACGCGGCGGTGAAAATGGGGGCCGAAGCGGTCGAACTTCACACGGGGGCGTATGCTCGCGCTTCGGAGAGATTCGGCGGTGACGACGAATTGGCGGCCTTGCGGCACGCCGCTCAACATGTGACTGACGCAGGGCTGACGCTACACGCGGGCCACGGGCTAACGTATCGCAACGTCAAGCCGATCGCGGCGATTGCGGACATGCGCGAGTTGAACATTGGCCACAGCATTATCGCGCGGGCGATTATGGTGGGGCTGGAGCAGGCCGTCCGCGATATGAAGAGGCTGATTGGGTAGAGAGCTTTGCACGCCTAACGATAGTCATCCTGAGCGGAGCGAAGGATCTAGCGGAGTTCTAGATTCTTCGCTCTGCTCAGAATGACGGCGCAAACGCCGCGCGGCGAATACCGCTTAACCGCCCACATACGGCAGCAGCGCCATGAAGCGGGCCCGCTTAACCGCCTGAGCGACGGCGTGCTGGCTGGCGGCGTGGCAGCCGGTCTTACGGCGGCTCACGATCTTGCCGTGACGATTGATGAGTTTGCTGAGCAGGTCGAGATCCTTGTAGTCGATAAACATCGGCCGCGGACGCACGCCCCCCGCCCATACGGGGTCGGTCTTGGGAGTTCGGCGGACGTTGGTCTTGCGTTCGGGAATCATCACATGTCCAGGGCAACGGATAGGGTAGGCAAGGAGCGATCAGTAGGATGTATGTTACGGGAGCGATGCGAGGATGGTAAACCCCTAATTTTGAAGCGCCTGTCGCGGAGCGGGCAATTGCACGAGTCGGATCGCGCCCGTATCATTTCACCCCGCGGCGTCCATGTTGCGCCTTGTAAACGGCTAGGCTGCACCAACTGAGGAGACTTTCGCTCGATGACGACCCAAGGAGAAGCATTCGCCGGCCTATCGGTCGCGATCGTCACGCCCTTCAAGGATGGCGAGGTCGACTACGACGCATTCCGGGCGCAGATCGAATTCCAGATCGCGGCGGGGACCACGGGCATTTGCCCCGTGGGCACCACGGGCGAGTCGCCGACGCTTACCCACCCGGAACACGAGCGCGTCATCGACTGGGTGTGCGAGACGGCGGCCGGGCGGATCAAGGTGATGCCGGGCGTGGGATCGAACAGCACCGCCGAAGCCTTGCGGCTGACGAAAGTCGCCGAGGCGGCGGGCGCCGATGCGGCGCTGCAAGTGGCGCCGTATTACAACAAGCCGACGCAGCAGGGTTTCTACGAGCACTTCAAACGCATCGCCGAGGAGTCGGGGCTGCCGCAGTGCATTTACAATATCCCCGGCCGAACGGGGAAGAACGTCGATCCGGAAACCATCATCCGCCTGGCCGAGCTTGAGAATGTGACGATGGTAAAGGAGGCTACGGGGCTGCTCGACCAAGCTTCGGCGATTCTCAACGCTACGAACCTCACGGTGCTCAGCGGCGACGACAGCCTCACGCTGCCGCTGCTGGCGGTCGGCGGGCGCGGCGTCATCTCGGTGGTGGGAAACATCGTACCGCAGGATATGATCGCGCTGCTCAAGGCGTGGGACGAGGGCGACTATGCGGGGGCGCTAGCGTGGCATCGCAAGCTGTTCCCGCTATGCCGGGATATGCTGGGGCTTTCGACCAACCCGATTCCCATCAAAGCGGCGATGAAGATGCTGGGACGCGACACGGGGGAAATGCGCCTGCCGATGACGCCGCTGGAGTCGGGGCAGGAAGCGTCGCTGCGACGGACTCTCACCAATTATGGGTTGTTGTAGCCCCGGGCTTTGCCCGGGGGTCGCATGGCCGCTCACGTTGGATTGCCGCAGTGCGCTGCAACCCCCCGGCGGAGCCGGGGGCTACAGGGGCGTCGCCTGGGTCGAGGCGCCTTGGTTGCTCGGGGCAGTGATCTGCGTAGCATAATCTGCCGTTGCGGCATCGTTCGCGAGCGAATTGCAAAGCCACAGGGCTTGCTCGACGTTCTCCGCCACCGCGAATACAGTCGGTCCCCACGACGATTGCCCGACGCCGGGAATGCCGAGTTGGCGGAGGACGCCCACGCAACGGGCGATGCTCGGCGAGGCGTACGCGCCGCCTTGCACCGGGGCGAAACATTCGCCCGCCGTGCGGCCATATTCGAACAGGCCGTGGGCAAAGACGTCGAACGAGCTGCGCTGGACGGCCGGGAGGATAATCTCCTCCGCGAGCTGCGTGAGCCGCTCGGTCGTCGCTGCCGGGACGGGCGGCAGGGCTTGGAAGGCGTCGACTTCGGGCTTGCCGCTAAGGCCGCCGGGGTCGC
>JBGSYU010000467.1:0-3188 GCA_041750715.1 Lacipirellula sp. | reverse complement strand
GTGCCATTGCGCGACGCCGAACTGTGCCAATGTCGCATCGCGACCACGCGGGATGAAAAACGTGACCAGGGCACCGCCGAATAACAGCCCCGCCGCCGCGCCGCCGCGATCGCGCAGGCCGAGCATCACGCCCAGGAGCAGCAGTGGCAGGCGCTCGCCGTGTTCGACGCCCACAAACATCAACCGCAACAGATTCTCGACGAGGCGGCGAAGCGGATTCAAGTTCGGCGGCGGCAAGTGGACGGGTTGGAGCGAGACGCTCACACGCTCCTCGAAATGCGCGGCCTCGCGAAGCGCGCCCACTCTTACGACTGGCGAAACGGCGCCGCGGTCGCCACCCTGAATGCTAAGGCGGCGGAGAGTTCAGCCGGCGCCGGCGAGGCCGACGAACGGATGCAGATCGCGCTGGCGGACTTACGGCAGTGCGTGCTCGATTTGCAAGACCAGCGGATCGCGTCCTGGTTTTTGGAAGGGGGACGCTGGTGGGGCTGGCTGGCGGCGGTCGTTTCCGTATCGACGATCGTTGGCGGCATCGCGGGAGGCCTGTCGATTGGGGGCTGGCTGGCCGGCGCCGCGGCCGGGCTGCTACTCGGCGGCGCGCTGGTCACGTTTTTTATCCCACGCGGTCGCAATGCGACATTAGCTCAGTTCGGTGTTGCGCAGTGGCACATCGAACAGGCGCGGCGGCACGAGCAAGCCGCACTGGCCGAGTCCAAAACGGCCAGCGAGCGGGTGGCGCTGGAGATCGCCAAACGTCGCGATCACGACTTGACGGTGGCCGATGAGCAGCGCGATCGGCAAGTTACGCAATCGCAGTCGCAGCACGCGGCCGAGCTGGCGCGTGCCAGCAAGGAGCTGGCCGCTCGCGCGCAAGAACTCTCCGCCGCGCGCGATGCGGCGCTGGCGGCGGCGGACGAAACCTATCCGCCGCAGCTCGAGCAGAATGTCAACGAGCGGCAGCAGCTCGACCGCGAAAACACCGACCGGTTCGACGCCCGCCGCGCCGAAGCGAACGAGCAGCAGCAGTCGGCCTGGCAAGCGATGGCGGACGACTGGCTCGGCGGCTTTCGAGAGATCTCCGATGAACTTAAGGCGATGCAGGATCGCTGCCGCGAGTTGTTCCCCGACTGGTCGGTGGACGACCTCAGCCAGTGGCATCGGCCCGCAGAACCGCCGGAGGCGATTCGGTTCGGCGAATGTCCGCTGCCGTTGCAGTTGGTGAAGCACGGCCTGCCCGAGGACAAGCGGCTAGACCCAGGCGAACGGCGGCTGGTTCTGCCGGCGGCGATGGTGCTCAAGGAGCAGCCGCGCATGGTGATCACCGCCGACGGGGCAGGGCGGAAGGCGGCGGTCGAGGTGCTCCAGCTTATGATGCTGCGGTTTCTTACGTCGATGCCCGCCGGCAAGCTGCGATTCACGATCATCGACTCGGCCGGTCTCGGCGAAAACTTCGCTGCGTTCATGCATTTGGCCGACTACGACGAGCAGCTCGTCGCCGCGCGGATTTGGACCGATTCGAAGCACATCGACGAACGGCTCCTCCTGGTCGCCGATCACATGGAGAAGGTGCTGCAAAAGTACCTGCGTAACGAGTTCGCGACGATTCACCAGTACAACGAGAGCGCCGGCGAAGTGGCGGAGCCGTACCATGTGATCGTAGCGGCGAACTTCCCCGCGGGATTCTCGGAAGCCGCGGCGCGAAAGCTAGTTTCGATTTCGCAGAGCGGGCCGCGGTGCGGCGTGTTCACGCTGCTGAGCGTCGATACCGAACTGCGGCTGCCGCACGAGTTCAAGCTTCAAGAACTACTCGCCGACGCGGTGCATTTGCAATGGGCGCAGAATCGGCTGGCGTGGCACTACCCGCTGTTCGAGAAACTGCCGCTGGAGCTCGATTCACTGCCAAACGCGGAGCGACTCAACGAGCTAATGCGAATCGCCGGGCGGCAATCCCGCGAGGCCAGCAAAGTGGAGGTTCCGTTCGCAATGGTCGCGCCTAAGCCCGATCAGTTGTGGGCCGGCAACAGCGCCCGCGAACTGGTGGCGCCGATCGGCCGTGCGGGGGCGAAGGAACTACAGTCGCTGCGGTTCGGGCTGGGCACGTCGCAGCATGCGTTGGTTTCCGGCAAGACCGGCTCCGGCAAGTCGACGCTGCTGCACGCGCTGATTACGAACCTGGCGCTGCACTATGGGCCGGATCAGGTTGAGTTTTACCTGGTCGACTTCAAGAAGGGCGTCGAGTTCAAGGCCTACGCCAACGGTCGGCTGCCGCATGCACGGGTCATCGCCATCGAAAGCGAGCGGGAGTTCGGCGTCAGCGTGCTGGAACGGCTCGATCGAGAATTACGCCGCCGGGGCGAACTGTTTCGCGCCCACGCGGTGCAAGATCTCGCGGGATTCCGGCGGGCGGCGCCCGACGTCCCCATGCCGCGAACGTTGCTGATCGTCGACGAGTTTCAAGAACTATTCGTTGCGGATGATAAACTAGCCACCGACGCGGCGCTGCTCCTCGACCGACTCGTGCGGCAGGGGCGGGCGTTCGGCATCCATGTGATGCTCGGCTCGCAGACGCTCGCCGGGGCGTATTCGCTGGCCCGCAGCACGCTGGGGCAGATGGCCGTGCGGATCGCGCTGGAATGCAGCGAGAGCGACGCCCATCTCATCCTAAGCGACGAGAACATGGCCGCCCGGCTGCTCAATCGCCCCGGCGAGGCGATTTACAACGACCAAAACGGGCTTGTCGCCGGCAATCACCCGTTCCAGGTGGTGTGGCTGCCGGACGCGCAGCGGCAAGAGTACCTCGCCACCCTCCGCGGCTTGCCGCTTAGCGCTAACACCACCAACGAGCCAACGATCGTGTTCGAAGGCAACGTACCAGCCGACCCGCGCGACAATCCGGAAATGATGGCGGCCATCGGCCACCCCGAGCGAACCACGCATTTAGAACCCACGATTTGGCTTGGCTCGGCGGTGCGCATCGAGCCGGCGACGCACATCATGCTGCGGCGGCAGGGGGGGCACAATCTGGCGATCGTCGGGCAAGACGAAACGATGGGGGCCGGCATGCTGGGCAGCGCCGTGGTGGCGCTAGCCGCGCAACACGGCGAGGCGGGCGCGCGATTTACGGTGCTCGACGGCACGCGGCCCGAGTCGCAAGTGCTGGGCATGTGGGCCGAGGTGGCGGGCGCCGT
>JBGSYU010000466.1:0-6324 GCA_041750715.1 Lacipirellula sp. | reverse complement strand
TGTGGGCCGAGCTGGCCGATCCCGACGCCGTCTTCATGGAAGGCAGCGGCCGCGAGATCGTGCGGCTCGCCGAGTTGGCGTTCGCCCGCCTCAAGCCCGGCGGCCGGCTGGTCGCCAGCATCGCAAGCATCGAAGCGCTTTACGAAATCCGCGCGAGCCTGGTCGCGCTGACTTCAGACGTGAGCGTCTGGATGCTCAACATCTCCCGCGGCGCCGATCAGTTGCAGCGGCTGCGATTCGATGCGCTTAACCCGGCATTTCTCATCGCGGCGACGAAGCGGTGAGCGGTGACTGGGTGAGATTTGGAACTCGGATACGACGATGCTAGAATTGTCGATATGAGCGATTCAACGCATCACACGCCGATCCCGCCGGATTGGCTTGCTGAATTTGAAGCAGCGGCGCGTCGGCCCCTCAAGCAGCGATTCAAATACGCGTTCATCAAGACGTACAAACCCGTCCTCGACGATGCATCCTATCGATCCTTCAACACCACGGCCGACTACCGTCGCTGGTGCGAAGAGAATCTTCCTAGTTGGCTCGGCTATGGGCGCGTTTGAATATCGACAGGCCGAGGAGATCCGAGACGCCTGCTCGGCGTGTGGCGTTCGGTATCTATTCTTAGGAATGTCTGGCGCTGCCTTGCTAGGGTTCCCAGACATTACGCAGATTACTGAGATCTTCGTCGCCAGGTCACCGGAGAATGGCCGTTCCATTAGAGCCGCATTACGCCAACTTAGGTTCGTCCTCACCGACGATCAGGCAGACAAAATCGAGCGCGGCAAGGACTTCGTGCAGCTCAAAAATGGCCCCTTCGATCTGGATATTATTTTCGCACCCGATGGCATCGAACGGTTTGAAGACGCCTGGCTTAGGCGCGTCGAAGTCGAAGGATTTCCCGTTTGCCATCTCGACGACATTATTGCGAGCAAACGGGCGACGGGTCGTGTGAAAGACCGCGAGTCGCTGCCGCGGCTTATGGCGTTGCGAGATTATTGGCTATTGCGCCAATAAGCCATTGTGAAAGTCCGACGTTACACGAAGATCAGTTTGAATCCGGCGATCGTCAGAACGGTTGCCAGCACCTTCCTAATAATCGTGTGCGAAAACCTCTGGCTTCCGTAATAGGAGCCGATGGACCCTCCAATCAGGGCCGCCGCGCCCAGTGATATTGCAAAGGTGGGCAGCGGCGCCCCTTTGCTCAGATTGCCGAGCAACCCGGCGGCTGAGTTTAACAGGATGAACAACGCCGACGCCGCGGAGGCATGCTTCGGCGGAGCCCAACGCATGACGATGATCAGCGGCGTGAGGAAAATCCCTCCGCCAGTGCCCGTCAGCCCCGAAAGCATTCCCAAGACGCCGCCAACGGCGATGGCGACCGATCGCGACGGTGGATGCGTATCACTCTCTGCCGCCGGGCGAATAAGAAAGCGCAATGCGGAACCGAGCAGGACGACGCCCATCAGCATCTTGAGCACCGGGACGGGTAGCTCCCAGCGCCCGCCGAGAAACGCGAGTGGCATCGACAGCAGTGCGAACGGCCAGAACAGTTCCCAGCGGAAGTAGCCCGCGCGCCAGAACTGCCATGCGGCCAGCGGCGAGACGATTATATTGAGCGACAACGCAGTTGGCTTGACAACTTTCGCCGCCACGCCGAACAGCGAAAGAATCGCCCAATAGCCCGAAGCGCCGCCATGACCTACCGAGGAATAGAGGACGGCGATCACAAATATGCCCAGCGCGATCAGCGACACGTCGTCTAAGGACATGGGCAATTCACATCAGTCGCGGCATATTATTCGCGTGATTACCGCGCCATTGAACCGTAGCGCTGCGAAAATCATAGGGGGTGGAATGCCGCTTGGCTAGAGCCGGTTTGTTACTCGCTCCGTTGACGTTTTTAGACGTTTATTCGCGGCGATCGCGCCGGGACGATCGAAATTCATCGCGCAACGCCGCGATCTCTTCGCGCAATGCGGCGAGTTGCTTCGCGCCTGTAAGCTCAGCCTCGTCGGTCTTGGCGTCGCGACCGATGAAGAAGGTCGCTAAGGTCGCCGCCACATACCCGAGAATCGCCAGTGCGTAGGCCGAGAGCAGGAAGCACAGCACGCGGCCCTCGGGGGTTTGCGGCCAGTACTGCGAGCCCATGGTCGTCATGATCATCGCGGTCCACCACAGCGCCTCGCCATAGCTGTTCAGGCCGTTGGCGTGCTCGTTCTCGAAGTTGTGCATCCCCGCCGCGCCGACCAGCGTCACCAAGAGCGTCAACCCGGCCACATAGCCAATGCCGCGGCGACTGATGCTTTCCCCGAAGGCGCGCATGCCCCGGTTCAAGGCACTGACGACGCGCACCAGCCGCAAGCCCCGGGCCGCACGCGCTGCTCGGGCCACTCGCACGGCGCGAACCACACGGAAGACGCGAAACACACGAAGCGCCGGCGCCAATAGCGCGATGGCCTTGAGCCAGTTGCTTTTGAGATAGGACAGCTTGCCGGGCGCCAGCGTGAACCCTAGCGCAAAGTCGAGTATGAAGAGGCCCCAGATGACGTAGCCGGCCGCTTCCAACAGCGGGTTCAGACCCCAAAGCAGTTCGTACACGAACAGCGCGAGCCACACGAAGGCCAGCACGAGCATGGGCGCGTCCAGCAACGCTTCCAAGCGCCGCAACAGCGCCCAGCGTTCCTCGGTCAGCTCAAGCCCTTTTGGGTTGGCCACCTTCGGGGTGGAACGATGATCGGGCGCAGCCACAGGCGTTGTTTCCTTGTCCGCTTCATACGGTCGATCGTCGTAAGTCGCGCTGGAGACGATAGCGGCAGGAAGTCAGAGCGAGTTGAGTTACCGATTCGCGACTCGATGGCACGCAACATCCGTGCCGTATTTCGCCGTATTTCGTTGAATCTCGGGCGCGACGTTTGCACCTGTTCTGCGGCGTCACTAAATCACATTCGATTGGAGAGACGAGATCATGCCCGATAAATCCACCAACAAGCCCAATATTGCGAAGCCCGCGGGAAAAGCGGAGAGAAAAGCGGCCGACGCGACGACGCAAGATGGCCTAGAACCGACCCGGGAGAGCACGCAGACGCGCAAGGAAGTACTCCAAACCAAGACGCCCCAGGGTCAGCCCAATCGAGGGTAACTGTCGTGGCGCAACGCTCGCCTCCGGCTCGCAAGCGCCGGAGCCACTCTTCGGCGAGACGGGGGGCTAGCGTTGTCTGACCTTCGCGCGGGCTGGCGTTGCATTCTCCGCCTGCCCGGTCATCTCGTATAGAAACCGGCTCGGCACGGTTTCGCGGGGTTTACCCCACTTTCGGCGCGTCAGCGCGAACGACAACGTCAGCCGTTCCTGGGCTCGCGTGACGCCGACGTAGCACAGCCGCCGCTCTTCGTCGATTTGGCTGTCGTCCGGCAGTTCGAGCGTTCGCTTGTGCGGCAGGATGCCCTCCTCCATGCCGACCATGTAGACGTACGGAAACTCCAGCCCCTTCGCCGAGTGGAGGGTCATCAGCGCGATCGCGTTTTTTTTCAGTTGATCGTCTTTGTCGTCCGTCTCGTCGCGACCGCCGAGGGCGACGTCGTCGAGAAAACCGCGTAGGGGAGTTTCTCCGAAACTCCCTTCGAGTTTCGGAGAAACTCCCCTACGTGGAGCGACGTACGCCGCGGCGGCGTTTATCAACTCCTCGATCGACGCCATGCGGGTTTCGCGTTCCATGGGATCGGGGTAAATCCGCTCCAGCTCGCGGCGGTAATTGGTGCGATCGACTACCGCGTCCACCAATTTGGCAAGGTCGACGCGCTCGGCGATTTCCTGAAGATCGGTAATGAGCGCGACGAACTTGCCAATCGCAGGACTCTCGCCAGACGCCGCCGCTGCGGCCAAGACCTTCCAAAGCGGCTCGCCCCGCGCGACGGCGGCGGACAGCAATTGCTTGATCGACGCATTACCGATGCCTCTGGGCGGCGTGTTGATGATACGCAGCAGCGCCGTTTCATCGGTCGGATTCTCCACCGTCTTCAAATACGCCAGCAGGTCGCGAACTTCCTTGCGATCGAAGAACGACATGCCGCCCAGCAGCACGTACGGCAGCTTCATGCGCCGCAGCTCCGTTTCAAACGAGCGCGGCTGTTCGTTCGTGCGGCAAAGAATGGCGACGTCGCTGGCCTTCACCCCCGGCTGCAAGAGCGTCTGCGCGATGTCGGCCACTATCCGCTCGGCCTCCTGCGTTTCATCGGGAAGCTGCAAAATTTGCGGCCGCCGCCCGTCGCCGCGCGCAGGGCGCAGCACCTTGTCGTGCCGGTGCTTGTTAAACGCGATGAGCGTGTTGGCGTAGGCGAGAATGGCGCCCGCCGAGCGATAGTTCTCTTCGAGCCGCACGACCATGGCCTCCGGCCAATCGTGCTTGAACCGCAAGATGTGTTGCACGTCGGCCCCGCGCCAGCCGTAGATCGACTGATCGTCGTCGCCCACGACGCACAGATTGCGATGGCCCATGGCCAGCGCCTTAACGATGCGGTACTGACTGCCGTTGGTGTCCTGATACTCGTCCACCAAGACGTGATCGAAGCGGTTGGCCTCTTCGCGGCGCAGCGCCGGATGTTTGGTGAGCAGCTCCTCGGTGCATAGCAGCAAGTCGTCGAAATCGACCAGACCGCGCGCTTTGAGACTGTTCTGATAGCGGCGATAGGCTGCCGCGGCCGTGTGCTCTCGATCGCTTTGGGCAGCGGTGGCTGCCGCAGCAGGTTTCAGCGAACGACTCTTCCAGCCGCTGATGATGGCCAGCAGGTCGCCGGGGCGAAGGGCGTCGTCCGGCACGCGAATCTCGCGGAGGGCCGCGCGGGCGAGCGATTCTTGATCGCCGCGGTCGCAAATCGCGAATTGTTGCGGATATCCGAGCCTTGAGATATGACGCCGCAGGATCTGCACGCACAGTGCGTGGAAGGTGGAAATCTGCGGTTTGGCGTTAGCGAGCCCGGGCGTCCCTGCCCCCGGCGCCATTCCTGCCCTCCGGGGCCGAGGACGCCCCGGCTCGCTACGGGTGAGCAGAGCCATGGCCCGGGCTTGCATCTCGCCCGCCGCTTTCCGAGTGAACGTGACGGCGAGAATCCGCTCGGCCCGCGTGCCGTGGCGAATGAGATTGGCGATGCGATGCGTGACGACGCGAGTCTTCCCCGTACCGGCGCCCGCCAGCACCAAGAGCGGCCCTTGCAGCGTTTCGACAGCGGCCTTTTGGGCAGGATTCAAACCATCAGCCATGACGCGAATCGATCGAAGATGGTCGAGTTCTTAGCCGCGGTCGAACCGACCGCCGGCGGTGTGCTAAGGACCCAGTCTATCTGCCGCCGTTCTGCCTCGACAGTGAGCGATTTGAAACGCTTCGCCTTGACGCAAGTCGTTTGTTGGATTTACACTTCGGGTCTGATGCGCGATTTGCAACGCGAGCCCGCTTGGCGCTGCACCGGCGGGCTGTTAGCCCGCGGCTACTGCCGCCTGCCCACTGCCTACTGCCTACTTCCCATGAATACTGAACGTCGCCACGACTTGGAAACCAACACCCTCGCCAAGGGCCTCAACACCTGGAGCGACCGGCTGCGACCGTACACGTCCGCCATGCTGCTGGCGGTTGCTGCGCTGTTGGGCGTGTACATCATCGCGTCTTTGTGGAATTCCTATCAAGCCACCCGCGATCGGGCCGCCTGGGACGACTACCAACTCGCCGTCTTTCAGGACGATGCCGAAAGCCGCACGCTGCAACGGCTCGCCGACAGCGAAGATCACCAAGGCACTACCATGCAGGAGTGGGCCCTGGTCGGTTGGGCCGATCGCCAGTTGCGTCTGGCGTCGCAGCAGTACCTCTCCAATCGCGAGGAGGCTCAGGAGCGGCTGACCGACGTGACGGGCGTGTTCCAGCAATACGCGGAAACCGGTTCCACCGCCGAAATTCGCAACCGAGCCCGGCTGGGACTAGCTCGAGTAAGCGAAATGAAGAACGACCTGAAAGGCGCCCGCGCCCAGTATGCACGCGTGGAAGGCGCCCTCGCGGCGATCGCCGCGGAACGAATCAAGGAACTGGAGTCGACGAAGGTCGCCGACACGGCCGCGTGGCTGGCAACCGTAAAGCTCTTGAAGCCGACGCCGCCGAGAGGGCCCGGCACGCCGGGAGCGCGGCCGGGGCTGGAAGCGACGTTGCCGCCAACGGAGGATGTTGGCGCCGCAATGGAAGAAATCTTGGGCGGGTTAGGAGCGGAGGGCGACGCGACTCGATACGGCGAAGGCGACGCGCCGGAGGCTGGTGAAGGTTCTGCGACGCCGCCCGCTGATGGGCC
>JBGSYU010000465.1:0-3717 GCA_041750715.1 Lacipirellula sp. | reverse complement strand
GGCATCGCCGACAGCGCCCGCTGGGCCACCGGCGCCGCGGCGCCAACCAACGTCGCCGCTTACCAAGACAATTGGAACGTCGCCCTCTCGACGATGGCGCTGCTCGAGTACCTCGACGGCGCCGACAGTTCCAGCCGGTTCTTCGCAAATCTAGCGGGCGTCAGCGCGGCCCTCGACCACGTATTTCTCGACGGCGATCTCGACGGCAACGGCGTGACCAACGCCGCCGATTTGGCGATCTGGCGGGCCGGTTTCGGAGACGTCGCCGGGGCCAGCCCGGCCAATGGCGATACCGACGGCGACGGCTCGGTCGATGGCGCCGACTTCCTCCGCTGGCAGCGCGGTCTGGGGACGTCAACATTCGCCAGCCCGACGGCGACCGGCGTGCCGGAACCCTCTACGGTGATGCAGGTTGTGATTATTGCGCTCTTGGCGTTAAGCCGTCGATTTCGGCGCCTAGCGCGATAATGCCGCTCGTGTGAGAATCCGTAAATCGACTCGGTGAATTCTTATGAAAGCGCTTGCAATAACGGGCGGGGCCGCTATAATCGACGCAGGCGTGCAAAGCTTTTCAGAACGATTCTAGTCCGGCGGCGAGACTGCAATTCCCCGTCCGGTCCAGCCGACATGGAAACGTCGGTTCCGCATTGGTCGGCGCAATCCGCGTGCGTCGCAACCTTGCGGCACGGCAATCGCACAGGGATTTCGCTCAAGGACGCCCCTTCGGAGACAGGAAGATGACGAAGCAAAATTTTCGGCGACGACGCGGTTTCACGCTCGTTGAGCTACTCGTAGTCATTGCGATCATTGGCGTGTTGGTCGCGCTGCTGCTCCCAGCGGTGCAAGCCGCGCGCGAGGCGGCGCGCCGCACTCAGTGCAAGAACCATCTCAAGCAGCTTGGGCTGGCCTGCCAGAACTTTCACGACACGTTTAAGTTCTTTCCGTTGGGCGGAACGTCACCGTACGCGGACCTAAGTTTTACCCGCGGTCGGGCCGATGGTCCGCGGGATCAGGCTCTCAGTTGGCCCTATCAGTTGCTGCCGTTCATCGAGGACGCGAACGCCCAGCGAAATGCTAGCGCCGCGGCTACCGCCGGCGGTGCGGCGGCCGGCACGGCCGCGCTCGGAACGCATCCGGTTTCGTTCTACAACTGCCCGTCGCGTCGCGCCCCGACGAAAGGACCGAGCAACGAGTTCTACCTGATCGACTACGCCGGGGCGATCGGCGGCATTCCACGGAATGAGGATCAAACCAAGTACACTAGTTACATGGCCGAGATGAACGCCTATCGTGGAGATTCCACGAAGACTGTATCGGCCACGACCAAGAACGACCTGTTCTGGGGCTGTAAAGGTTGTTTCTCCCAGTTGCCGGGGGAATCCGATCCGGCTATCTACCGCGGAATAATCCAGCGAAGCGATCATCAGGGCGATGGCTTTCACGCCGGTTGGGGCATGACCGTCTCTTTCCGTCAGATACCGGACGGGGCAAGCAACACCATGATCATCGGCGAAAAACGCCTTGTCCCCAGCAAGTACGAGACAGGTTCGTGGCACGATGATCGCGGCTGGACCGACGGTTGGGATCCCGACACGATGCGCTCTACGATGTTTCCCGTGTTGGCCGACGCTGAAGAGAACGACAACGCGCCGGGCGAAACGAGCATGCTGCCCTACAGCTTCGGCTCCGCTCACAGCGGGGGCATCAATTGCGTTTTCGCCGATGGTTCAGTCAGGACGATTAATTACGACGTCGACCCCGACACGTTTATCTATCTCGGCAACCGGGACGACGGCGAAACGATCGATTCATCGAGTCTGTGAACGACCGGCGAGGGTTCGTATCGACGCGTTACACGCACGACTCATCACCTTATAACGACGCCGCGAGGCGCAAAATATTCGGAGAAGGAAAGTCCAACATGTTCATTTACCGTGGTTTTCCCCTTGCCGGGGCGATGGTTTGCGTGTTGATGGCCGCGTCGGCCGAAGCGCAGAGCAACATCAACGCACTCAGAATTAATCTCAATTCGACCGATCCGGGACCTGGCCGCGTCCTGACGACCAACGTCACCGGTTTTCCAAACAGTGCGACGATACACGATGCTCCCTACTCAAATGACGGAAATTTTGGCCTCGGGCTCGATTTTCGGCCCAACACGATCTCTTACATCTTTTCCACGGACGGCGGCGCCACGGGGCGCCCGTTTTTTAATCAGCAAGCGTTCGACGTCAGCGTCGACGTGACCCTGGACGCCGGCTTCCAAACGCCTCGTAAGGAGGCTGGCTTTCGAGTGAATAACTCCGGCTTCGACGGCCAGTTCATCATCACCTCTAACTCCGGCGAAAACGGCGCCTCCAATGACGGCGAAATCGTCGCCTTCGGCGGGACGATTCCCTTTTACAGCTTTACCGACCCCGTCATTCCGGTCGGGGATGACCCGCCCGGCGGCGGGCTGGCCCCGTACGTCGAAGGTGAGACGATCAACATGCGAATGATCTACACGCCGCCTGTGTATGAAGACCCGGTCCCGCCCGTCGGCGAACCCGTCATCCAAAGGAGGGGCACGATGCAGTACATTGTGGACCGCGGAGCCGGCCCGATCAGCAGCCCCATAATCGAGTTTCCCGGCAGCGAGAGCGGGCTGCTTCGCTCGCCGCCTAGCGAGATCGGCGTTTACGGGCAAGGCACGGGCGTCAAGCCGGTAACGCAAGGCGCCCCGACGGCGCCCGATTTCCTCGACGTCGTCTTTGAGAACTTTGACATTGCAATCGGCAGCGCCGACTTTGACTACGACGGCGACGTCGATGGAGCGGATTTTTTGATTTTCCAGCAGGGATTGGGAACGACGACCGCGACGGTTGCTCAAGGCGACGCGAACGGCGACGATGTCGTTAATTCGTTGGACTTAGACATCTTTAAGGCACAGTTCGGCAATATCCGTCCTACAGCAACAGAGTTCCCCGTCGCTACCGTGCCCGAGCCTGCGTCCCTTTGGTTAATCGCCGGCGGAGGGGCGGCGCTCGCCGCGGTTTTGCGTCGAAGAACGAAGATTTGAATGATTTGGTGACCCGGCGACTGGTCGTGTCGCCTAATTATTACGGTGTTCCTGTCCGATTTCGGACTTTTTTCCTTGGCCATGCTTAGCGAGTGTTTAGACTAGTCTTGGCGCCGCTGTTCCGGAATGCACTACGCATCAGGCGGCGCCGCTCGCCAGGCAGCTTTGAGTTTACTTCAACGAAGTAAGGGAGGTCAGTCTCATGAGAAGAATGTTTACATGGTGTGCGGCGACGCTGTTGCTGCCAACGGCGGGCGCCTTGGCAAATCCGGCGCTCAACGGCTTGGCTCAGTTCCCGCGCGTTTTCAACGACTATCCAAATTCGACATTGGTCATGGCCGATGACGACAACCCCAATGGCGGCACGGCATCGATTAGTGACTCGCTATACGGTACGGGCGGTTTCACCAATCGTCACGTTATCGACCTTTCGTCTGACGGCGGAGTCACGTCCGCCGAATTCGAAATCGAGGATTCCTGGACCTTCAGCACGATCGTCAATCTTTCAACGGGGTTTGGCCCCCCCGCCAAGGAAGCGGGCATCATTATTCGTAGCCCAATCACGGGCGACGCGAACTTCATCGTCAAGACCAACGGTGAAATTGTGGCCTTCAACGGACCCTTTTATCTCGCCCCCGACACTTATACTCCCGGCACGC
>JBGSYU010000464.1:0-3184 GCA_041750715.1 Lacipirellula sp. | reverse complement strand
CGAATGCTGGTGATGCTCGAGGCCCGGATTCGCAAGATGCTCGACCAGCAAGTGCATATCTACGAAGAGACGATGCAACTCGACGCAGCCGCGGCGAAGGCGCCGGTACACGAGATGGAAATTGCCAGCGGCCGGCTCTCCCGGAAAGAAGTGCTGATCGTTCGCGAGGCGGATCGGGCGCTGGTGCTGCTGCGTGAGGACGGCACGTCGGTGGCGTTCCCCGAGGCGATCGAGCAGGCCCGCGACGATATGCAATCGGTCGCCGACCGGCTTCGCGACGCGAAGGTCGACCTTATTACGCAAGGGTTAGAGGAAGACGTGATCGCGGCGCTGGAGGAATCGCTCGCGGCGCTGCAGCAGGCGCTCAAGGAACTGCGAGATCAAAAAGGCCAGCCGCCGCCGGGCGGCCAGGCGCCCCCCGGCGAGAAGCCGCTGGTGGACCAGTTGGCCGAGTTGCGTATGATTCGAGCGCTGCAATCGCGGGTGAATCGTCGCACCGAGCAGTATGGCGCGATGATCGAAGGCGAACAGGCGATGGAAGGCGAACTGCTCGAGGCGCTCGATAGCTTGGCTCTGCGCCAGCAAAGGATCTTCCAAGCGACTCGCGACTTGGGTACGAAAGAAAACTAATGCGCGCAACCGGTTTCACATTATTGACAGTGACGTTCGCGATGCGACCGATAGCGACGCTCTTGCTGATTGGCGTCGGCGCTGCGCCGGCACTCTCCGATATCGACTTCGAGGCAACGTGGCAGTCAGCGGACTACAAAGCGGTGCGCGCCGATGTGATGAGGTGGAAGTCGCAAGCAGCCATCGACGACGACGCGAACCGCGATTTGGAGGGTCTATGGCCGCGCGAAGCGCCTGCCGACAGTTCCGGCTCGGCTCTACTCGATCGCGTCGCGCAATCGATCGCAGTCGCCTACCCGGAAGCGGCGGAGTTGGTACGGCGTTGCGAGAACGCATACAAAAGCCCTTCGCCGCCAGAAGCCAAGTGGCTTGCGACCACTGCGATTCCCGAATTCGCTCGCAATAACCTACGCTTGTACTATGCTCGCTGGCTGGCTCAGTACGGGCTATACGACGAAGTGCTAGAACAAGTTGCCGACTTGCAGCCGGCGCAAGTCGTCGACCCGGCGTCGCTGTTGTTCTACCAGATGGCCGCGTACCACCAACTGGTGCGACCCGATGAGGCGCGGGCCGTGTTGGCGAGACTGATGGAGCACGAGGACCAGTTGCCGCAACGTTTCCAACAAGTAGCGCAACTCGTGCAGCGCGACTTGTCGGCCCTTGAGGATGAGTCGCTCGACCATATTTCTCGGCGGATGCGCGACGTGCGGCGGCGGCTGGATTACGGCCGTGCGGGACAGCAGGTGCAGAAGGTTGAGAAGGGAGTGCTGGACTCGCTCGATAAGAAAATTGACGACCTGGAAAAGCAGCAACGGCGACAACAGGCCGCGGCAGCCGCGGGCGGATCGTCGCAGTCGTCGCGACCGATGGAGGACAGTCGACCCGCCGAGCTAAAGGCGCCGATGCAGGTCGACCGACGCGATATCGGACAAAAGTCGGGCTGGGGCGACTTGCCGCCGAAGGAACGCGAGCAGGCGTTGCAGCAAATCGGCCGCGAGTTTCCCGCCCATTACCGGGAGTTGATTGAGGACTATTTTCGCGAACTGGCGAACGAACCCGTCGCGAGGCCGAAAGAATAAAAGAATAGCCGAGGCGCCAGGGAGGTCGAACTTCCCGAAGTGCTGCTTTAGTGAAGCGATGCGGGTTGGCAGGAGCGACGCCCTTCCCAATTGCGACTTGGCAACCATCGAACACGTTCCCTTCCCCTCCCCCGCCATTTCCGT
Organism: Lacipirellula sp.; assembly: GCA_041750715.1. Taxonomy (GTDB): domain Bacteria; phylum Planctomycetota; class Planctomycetia; order Pirellulales; family Lacipirellulaceae; genus Lacipirellula. Next base: position 1,331 of record JBGSYU010000464.1, on the reverse strand, counting down.
CCCACCTATGGTTTCATGGCTTCTATTAACGCTGTTTGCGACGATCGCTGGAAGTAGCGGGGAGGCGACCGTCACTACGCTCGAGGGCCGGGCTGCCAGCGGCACAATTAGCGCTTGGACGGCGAATGAAGTCTCCTTGAAAACGGCCGACGGCGCCGTCGTCTTCCCGGCCGCCGAGTTGCTTAGCGTACAGTGGGATCGCGAGCCGGCTGAGGATGCCGCGGCGCTGCACTTGGAGTTTACCGACGGCGGGCGCATGCGGTATTCGGAGTTCGCAATCGCCAAACGCATCGTGACGGTAAAGAGCGGCCTGTCGAAGGAACCGCTCCGGGTCTCGCGCGACGCGATCCGGATGATTCAACTGCGTCCGTCCACGTCGTTCGTGGAGACGGCCCTGGACGAAATCGAGCGCAAAGGTGCGCCGGGCGACGCGCTGGTCGTGTCGCAGCGGGACAGTGAGACGATGGATTACCTTACCGGCGTCATTGGCGAGGTCACGGCCGAGCAGGCGTCGTTCGAGTGGGACGGCGAGCGGGTGCCGGTGAAACGCTCGAAGATCGCAGCGATGGTGTTTTATCACGCCCGCGAGGCTTCGCTGCCGGAAGTAAACTGCGAACTTTCGTTAGTCGACGGCTCGCGCGTCCCCGCGAACGAAGTCGCGCTCCGCGGCGATAGGGTTAGCGTCGCTACTCCGGCTGGCGTCAGTTTGGAGTTTTCGCTTGACCAGATCGTAAGTGCGGACTTCTCGACGGGCAAGATCGCCTACCTCAGCGATATGAAGGCCAGCGACGTGCGCTGGACGCCTGCCATCGGCGTGCCGGCGGACACCTCCATAACAGCCCGCAATACACCGCGAAACAATACGTCGTTCAGCGGCTCCCCCCTTTCGCTGTTGTGGAACAATGACGCCGCCAATAGTCGGCGCGACATACGCACCTATGCGAAGGGACTCGCGCTGCGCAGTCGCACGGAAGTCGCTTACCGCCTGCCCGCTGGCATGAAGCGATTTGTCGCGATCGCGGGTTTGGATCCGCACGATGCGGGGCAGGGAAATGTATCGCTTGAAATTCGCGGCGGCGATCGCGTGCTGTGGGAAGGCGTCGTCGAAGGGGGCCAAAAGCCCGTCGAGATTAACGTGGAGTTGGGTGCGGCGCGCCGATTGCACCTTACCGTCGGATACGGCACGAATTTGGACTACGGCGACCGACTTCATCTCATTGAGGCACGACTGACCAAATGAGGCCCGCGGTGCGCACTTTTGCGTTCGCCCTGTTGCTGTGCATGGGCGCCGCTGCGCGCGGCGCCGTGCAGCCCGATCCGGCCGTGCTGGC
>JBGSYU010000463.1:0-3171 GCA_041750715.1 Lacipirellula sp. | reverse complement strand
CGCTCCTGGAGCAGTCGTCGCGCGTGCCGCACGTACCAGTCGTTCTCGTGAAGCACTAGTTCAGCCAACTCCAGGTCGCTCTTTTTTGAGAGATCAACCGCCGTCGCCGTCGCGTCGCCGTAAACGATTTTGTAAATCCGCCCGTTGCTGCGATCGTGGCCGCCGGGGTTGTTGTGATGGCAGGCATTGGTATCGTACCAGTCGATGGCATACGCGTTGCCGTCCGGGCCATAGCGAAGGTTAAGAATCTGCGAAGCGAGGTCGCCCGTGAGCAAAAAGTCGGGCCCGTGGCTGCCGACGTAGCCTGAGCCCTTCGGGGTAAGGAGATCGGTGTTAATCCTCTGCCCGTGGATGTTGTTCATGAAGATCCGGCCGCGGTACTGCTCGGGCCATGTGCCGCCCAGATAAATCATCGCCCCCGAATGGGCGTGACCGCCGCCGGCGTCGCCCGAGTTGCCGTTGCCGCCGTGCGGATTGTCGCCAAGGTAATGGCGGTGATCGGCGATCGTCTGGATGTCGGCGTAGGTGTACGGATTGAAGTGCGAGCCGGCCTGGCGCTGGTAACGGGCGCCAGGGATGTTGTAGTACAGATGCGGGATGACGCACGCCGTGGAAAATGCCTGGCCATAGTCGTCGAAGTCAACGCCCCAGGGGTTGCTCGTGCCTTCGGTGAAAATCTCAAACTCGTGCCGCGTGGGGTGGTATCGCCAGATCGCCGCGTTGAGCGGGATGCGTTTGTCGTCGGGGGTTCCCGGCTTGCCGACGCGCGAATGCGTGAACACGCCGTGACAACCGTAGAGATAGCCGTCGGGTCCCCAGATGAAACTGTTCAGCGTCTCGTGCGTGTCTTCGTAGGCCCAGCCGTCGAGCAGAATTTCCGGTTCGCCATCCGGCGTGTCGTCGCCATCGCGATCGGGGATGAACATGAGGTAAGGAGCGGCGCCGACCCACACGCCGCCGAAGCCGACCTCCAATCCGCTGACGAGATTGAGCCCTTCGGCGAAGACCGTACGCTTGTCGTGCGTGCCGTCGCCATCGGCGTCTTCGAAAATCAGAATGCGATCGCGGCCTTTGCCCTCTTCGGCCCGCACGGGGTACTCGTACGCCTCGGCGACCCACACGCGGCCGCGGTCGTCGAGCGCCATCGCGATCGGCTGCTTCACATCTGGTTCCGCGGCAAAGACGGTGGCCCTAAAGCCTTCCGGGAGCTTCATGGCCTCGACCGCTTCTTCGGCAGGTAGGCCGGCGAACGGATAGTCGTCGGCGTTGCGATCGCCCGCATTCGGCTCGGCGACTTCAGGCTTCTCGTCGTGAAAGCGGAAGTGATCGAAGTTGACGTGACCCCAGCCAGCGCTCGCACGATCGATAACGCGTATGAAGATTTCTTTGCCTTGATGCGACGTCAAATCCGCGATGGCGGGGGCCATCTCTTCGGAATTGCGGCCAGCGGCGTGAAAGATCACGCTGTCGGTGTCTTGTCGAACGAGTTCGACTCCCAGCGCCTTCCCGGCACCGCCGCCTACGAGGAAGCTGGCGAAGGGGTGCGTAATCTTGAACGGCGCCGAGCGCAGCACGCCCTGCGGTCCGTCGTGCGCTCGCTCGTACGTTCCAATCCAGTGTTTTCCTCGATGCCCGCTGACGCTGTCGGTCCGGCGGGATTGAACAACGTCGCCTGCTATCGGCTGCCCTTCGAAGGCGTTGCCCTCCGCAATCACCCAGTCAGTGAGATCGCCGGTTTCAAAGTCGAGATTGAGAATGCGACCGTCGGCCGCGGTTGCGGGAAAGCCGTCCCCTGGATTCGCGCGCGGCGCGGTTTGGGCCGCGGCGTCGCCCTCGGGGGCCGCTGGTTTGGTTGCCTCGTTACGAAGTTTCGGTTGCACTTCCTCCCACGCGGCTTCGTCGACCTCTTCGGCAATATGGGTGTGGACGAACGTGCCCTTCTTGCTGCCGACGACTACGTCCGGCAGCTTATCACCGTTCACGTCTCCGACGACCACCTGCGTGCCGACGCCAGAATTATCGTCGATCAAATAAGGAATGAACCGGACCTTGCCGCCGTCGCGGACCGTCTTGAACCAGTACAGCACCGCCGGCTCCAACGAGCCCGGATCGTGCTGGCTGTGGGCCCACCAGCGCTTGCCGGTGATGATGTCTTTGACGCCGTCGCCGTCCATGTCCACCAGATCGACCGCATGCAGTTGCGAGAAGGCGACGCCATACTCGTTTTCCTCCGGCCGCGCGCCGGTGATCTTGTGCTCGGTGAAATTCACCCCGCCGCCTTCGCCGGGTCCCTGGTTTTCGAACCACGCGAGGCCGTATGAATGAGCCTCCTTACTGGTGACTACGTCGTTGTCGCCGTCATCGTCGAAATCGTAGGCGTACATGTGGGCGCCGCCAAGTTCGGAGAATTTTACTTCGTGAAACCTCCAAGGCTCGCCGCCCTCTTGCACCGATAGCTTCGGCGTCGCGGGATGTTCCCACCAGCCGTCTTTCACGAGCAGGTCCTGGCGGCCGTCGCCATTCACGTCGCCGATGCCCAGCCCGTGCGTGAACATGTGGTAATTGTTGTTCGGCGAGACGGCCACAAACTTCCAGGGCTGCTTCGCGTCGCCCTTGGGAATCTCGGCAAAGCCGAGGAAGCCGCCGCTCATGCAGACCAGGTCCGGCACGCCATCGCCGGTCACGTCGGTGAACTGCGGCGATTCGTTGTCGACGACTGGAATCGCGACGTGCCGCGGCCACGGACCGGGCTTGCCCTGCGGGTTCTCGTACCAAAACGCCTCTTTGCCGGGGAAGCCGACGATTAGAATGTCGGGCCACTCGTCGCGATTGAAGTCGTGCGTGAACGCGAAGAAATTGTCCGAGTAGTTGTCGACATTGAACGGCTGGCCATCGTAAAAAGCGTGACGCTCCGTGAACTTCGGGCCCGCATACCAGAACGGGCCGGAGACGACGTCGCCGGCGCCATCGCGGTTGAAATCTGCGAAGTTGGCGCCTTCGGAATAAAACTCGTTGGAGAGTTGCGTCTTCTTGAACTTGTGATTCGTGAATTTGTCAGCCGCGTGGGCGCTGAACGCGTTCGTCAGGATCAAAATGAGCGCAACAAGGGGTCGGGTGAGCAACATCATTGAATCCTCTGCTCCCCTCCCCTTGAGGGGGAGGGGTTGGGGG
>JBGSYU010000462.1:0-6290 GCA_041750715.1 Lacipirellula sp. | reverse complement strand
CCCCAGCGCCACGGGCCGCTTCGGCGGCCGCGAAGTCAACTATTCCACGAGCCTCGCCGAGTTGCTCGGCAAGGCGCGCGACTGGCCGCCCGTCGCCACGCTGCATGGCGCTCCGTTCGAACAAGCGTGGTCCATCCCTCTCGGGCAGCCCGTCGCGGCAACCGAACTCGGCGTCCTTCCCGCCATCTATCCCGCCGTCGCCGACGGCTCCGTCTTCTACCAGGACGCCGCCGGCATCCATGCCGTACCGCTCGTTTCCGATGAAAGCCCCACACCGGGTACACTCATCGCCGCGTTGCCCTCCGACGTCGCATTCAACGGCACACTCCTCACCATCGCCGATCGCAAACTCTTCGCCATCGTCCCCGCCAAACCCAGTCGCACCGCCGACGCGCCCGCCACGCAGCTCGTCGCCCTCGACCTCGCCCGCGACGGCGCGTTGCTGCTGCAACTAAAGCCCGAAGACCCCGCCGCCCTCTTCGTCGGCCCGCCGGTGGTGAAGGGTTCGCACGTCGTCCTCTACGAGGTTGCCCCCGATCGAGTTATGAAGGCGTCGGTCGTCTGCTACGATCTTTGGACCAAGGCCCTGCTGTGGCGCCGCAGACTGGGCTGGGCCATCGACGCCAGCGCAACCAGCGCCTTCTTCGCGACGAACGCCGCCCTGGCCGAAAATGCCGGCGTCGTGTTCGTCAACTCAAACTTTGGCGTCGTCGCCGCGATTCGCATTGCCGATGGCGAACCTCTCTGGCTACGAACCTACCCGCGCTCGCTCCCCAGCGACCCGACCGCCGGCATGCTCTCCTCAGGCCGCCCGCCCAATCGGCCCGTCGCGTTCGGTTCGCGCCTCTTCGTCGCTCCCAGCGACGCCGCGAACGTGATGGCCCTCGACGCCGCCACCGGCGCCACGCTGTGGTCCACGCCTAGGCCAGCCGCCGATGCACGAATTCTCGCCGTCGCCGACGATCAACTGCTCCTCGCCGGCCAGCGCCTGTGGTCGCTGAGCGCCGCCACCGGCGAAATCGACGCAGCCTGGAGCGCCCGGAATTCAACTGCAACCGGCGGGGCAGGGCAGGGCGCCGTCGCCGGCGATCTTCTGCTCTGGCCCGTCGCCACCGACGTCCTTCCGTTCGACCGTCGCACGGGCACGCCCGTCGGCAAACCCCTCCCCTTGCCCACGCCCGGCGGGGCAAATCTAGTAATAATATTAGGTACGAGCCGCGATTCCCGCGAAGGCGCTCCGCACATCGTCGCCGCCGGCCCCGATCGCCTCACCGCCTTTCGCGGGTCGGAAAACGCCGCCACCACGACCGATGCAGTGAACGACGCCGACTAAACCTGAACGCCCATTCCCAATCCCCAGCCTCCAGCCCCCATCCCCCATGCCCCCAGACGACGCTGAAGCCATCGCCCAGCTCCACGAGTCCTTCACGCACCTTCGCACGGAGCTTGCCAAGGCGGTCATCGGCCAGCACCAGGTCGTCGAGCAGCTCCTCATCGCCCTCTTCGCCGGCGGCCATTGCCTGCTGGTGGGCGTTCCCGGCCTCGCCAAAACGCTGCTGGTCCGCACGCTCGCCGAAACGCTCTCGCTCAAATTCAGCCGTATCCAGTTCACCCCCGATCTCATGCCGGCCGACATCACCGGCACCGAGCTGCTCAACCACGACCACGAAACGGGCGACCGCAGCTTCCGCTTCGTTTCCGGTCCCGTTTTCGCGAACATCGTACTGGCCGACGAGATCAATCGCACCCCGCCCAAGACGCAAGCCGCGCTGCTCGAAGCGATGCAAGAACGCCAGGTCACCGCGGGCGGTCAGCGGCACGCGCTGCCTCAACCGTTCTTCGTGCTCGCCACGCAAAACCCCATCGAGCAAGAAGGCACCTACCCGCTGCCCGAAGCGCAGCTCGACCGCTTCATGTTCGAAGTGCTGGTCGACTACCCCGCCGAGGACGAAGAGCTGCTCATCGTCAAGCAAACCACCAGCGACTACGTTCCGCGGATCACGCCGACGCTCGACGCCGACCGAATCGCGGCGTACGCCAGCCTGGTGCGCCGCGTCCCTGTGGCCGATCACCTCGTGCGCTACGCCCTGCAGTTAGCCAGAAAAACCCGGGTCGGCCGCGTTGAAGCTACCGACATGGTCGCCAAGTACGTTACCTGGGGCGCCGGCCCGCGCGCCAGCCAGTACCTCGTGCTGGCCGCGAAGTCCCGCGCCGCGCTCCAGGGCCGCTTCTTCGTCTCGTCCGAAGACGTCGCCGCCGTCGCCGCTCCCGTGCTACGCCACCGCATCATCACGAACTTCAGCGCCGAAGCCGATGGAGTCACCTCCGACGCCATTATTGAGCATCTGCTAGAAACCACCCCCCTCGACCGCGCCGCCTCCGCATAAATTTCAAGAGGAATAACCACGACGACCCGACGAACGCGACGGACGAGCTTACGACGCTAGAAGAACCGCTATTGAACGCTAATTGACGCTAACAGATTCTTCTTCATTAGCGTCAATTAGCGTTCTTTAGCGGTTTATGAGCCTTAGCATTTTTTCTGTCGTGTTCGTCGTGCCGTCGTGGTTCAAACATGAGCACCCTTTTCCCGCGACAACTCGACCCCGCTTCCATCGCCCGCCTCGAAGGCCTCCAGCTTCGCGCCCGCTACATCGTCGACGGCTTTCTCACCGGCCAGCATCGCAGTCCCTACCGCGGGCAATCGGTCGAGTTCGCCGAGCACCGCGAGTACGCCGCCGGCGACGACCTCCGCTACGTCGATTGGAAAGTCTTTGGCAAGACCGACCGCGTCTACCTCAAACAGTTCGAAGCCGAGACCAGCCTCTCCTGCTACCTCGCCGTCGATGCGAGCGAAAGCATGCGCTACCAAGGCCCCGGCGCCGCGCTCTCGAAGCTCGCTTACGCCCAGTGCCTCGCCGCTGCGCTCGCACATCTCGTCATGCGGCAACGCGACAACATCGGCCTGGCCGCCATCGACGATTCTTTGCGCGACTTCGTCGCCGCCAGCAGCAACCCGGCCCGCCTCGATCAACTGATTCACGTCTTGGAGCAAACCGAACCCCACGGCAAGTCCGACCTGGGCGCCGCGCTGGGGGAGCTGGCCGACCGCCTCCGCCGCCGCAGCGTGGTGGTCGTCATCAGCGACCTGTTAGGAAAAGTCGACTCGCTCACCCACGGCTTGCGGCAACTCCGTCACGCCCGCCACGAGGCGGTCGTCCTCCACACGCTAGACGCCGCAGAATTGGAGTTCCCCTTCGAACGCGCCACCCTCTTCCGCGGCCTCGAATCGCTCCCCGACATACACGCCCAACCCCACGGCGTCCGCCAGGCGTACCTCGCCGCGCTCACCCGCTTCCTCGAACAAGTCCGCTCCGCCTGCCGCACATCGCAAGCCGACTACGAACTAGCCCGCACCGATGAACCCTTCGACGCCCCCTTGCGCAAACTGCTAACGGCGCGCCTCCGCCGCCGCGGCTAGAACATTCATAACCACAGAGAACACAGAGTAAGAAAGACGCTTTGGTTGTGGCATTCAACCGCACCCAATCTTGTAATCGCTCTGTGAACTCAGTGCTCTCTGCGGTTAAGTCTTAAATTTTGCAGGTTCCTCGATCATCCCAACCACTCCCATTACCCTCGCCACGATCGAACTGGCCAGCCCCGCGATGCTCGGCTGGCTCGCCGCCGCTGCGCTGCCGTGGCTGATCAATCTTTGGGCCCGCCGCCGCCACGTCGAAACGTCCTGGGCCGCCGTCGAACTGCTCCTCGCCGCCGTCCAAGAGCGCTCCCGCCGCTTGCGGCTTAGCGAGCTGTTACTGCTAGCCGTCCGCACCGCGATCCTACTGCTGGTCGTCTTCGCCGCCGCCCAGCCCGTTTGGCGCCAGTCCGCCGTTGCCGGCGGCGCTAAACAGCGGGCCCATCACATTATGGTCATCGACCAATCCTTCTCGATGGCCACCCGCGCCGCTGACTCGTCGCGCTTCGAACGTGCCACGGAGCGCGCCCGGCAAATCGTCGCCGACGCCCCGGCTGGCGACGCTTTCACGCTCATCGCCTGGTCCAACGCAGCCGACAACATCCTCGGCCGCCCCACGTTCGACCCTGCGGCCGCGCTCGCCGCCATCGACTCCCTCGAACCGCTCGACACCGTCGCCCACCTCCCAGCCGCCCTCCGAGCCGTTAACGCGGCCATCGCCAACGCGAACAAAGCATTCCCCGGCCTCGCGCACACCCGCACCACGTTCATCAGCGATTTGTCCCGAAATACCTGGTCCCCTGCTTATCCCCCTCCCTCGCAGGGAGGGGCTAGGGGAGGGATTCCCGATCGTGCCATCACCTCGAACGACCCCTCTTGGAATAAACTAACCTCCCAATCCGAAATCTTCCTCGAAAACGTCAACGAAGGCGCCCGCCAAAACCTCGCCATCACCAATATCTCCCTCGACCCGCCGCAGCCAATTCTCGACCAGCCGATCGCCGTCGTCGTCGCGCTGCAATCCTTCGGCCGCGAACCAATCCCCAGCGTCGACGTCGAACTGTTCCTCGACGACGCGCCCCTAGCGCAGCAATCGACGGCGCTCCCGTCCGGCGGTGAAGTCACGCTACGGTTTGAAACCCGCCTCCTCGATCCCGGCAGTCACGTCTTCGAAGTGCGACTACCGGATGACGTGGACGTGCTCGCCGTCGACAACCGTCGTTGGCTCTCAACGCTCAGCACCCGCGGCCCGCGCGTCGTCTGCGTCGCCGACGCTCCGGGAGCCGCCGAAGACGTCGCCCGCGCCCTCAATCCCCGTTTCCGAGAAGCCGTCGCCGGAGCCATCGCCGTCGAAATCATCGCCACCCCCGCCCTCGTCTCCGCCGATCTTCCAACCTTCGACGCCGTATTCCTGTGCAACATCGCCGACCTCTCACCACGAGAACAACGCCTCCTCCAGCGTTACGTCGCCGAAGGAGGCGCCGTCGTCGTCATCCTCGGCGACCGCATCCAACCCGCCGTCTACAACGAGTTCCTAAATCCCCCTCCCGCGAAGGGAGGGGCTAGGGGAGGGATGACTCCGCGTTTGCTCTCCGTCATAATCGCCGACCAACCCGCCGCCGGCGACTGGCGTCTCGACCCCCTCGACTATCGCCATCCCGTCGTGGTCCCCTTCGCCGACCGCACTCGTGCCGGCCTGCTCGGGGTGCGCGTCAACCAGCACTTTCCGCTTCGCGTTGACATGGGCAATGCGGACCTTGCTCCCGACGTCGCACTCGCCCTCACCTCGGGCGAGCCAGCGCTGGTCATCGCCGACCACGGCGAAGGCCGCATCGCGGTCCTCGCCACCGATCCGGCGCTCAGCACGCAGACCGAGCCGTGGTCGACCCTCGCCGTCAGCCCCAGCTTCGTGCCGCTGATTCGCGAACTGTTTTCGTATCTGACCGCCGATGCCCGCACCGACCATCTCAACCGCATCGTGGGTGAAGCGCTACCGCCGCCCTTCGATGCGAAGATGCAAGCAAAGCGCGGTATCTACACCGTGCCCGGCGCGGATCCGCTTCAGCGGTCCGCGCGTGGCGCCACGAACAGCATCGCCGTTAACGTCGACCCCGCCGAAAGCGATCTCGCCGCGTTCGACCGCGCCGACCTGCAAACGACAAGCGCCGCTTCACCTTCCCCCTTCCCCCTTCCCCCTTTCACCTCGTCGCCCGCCATCCCGCTCGCCGGTTCCCTCCTCGCCGCCGCCGCAGTTCTAGTGCTCGTCGAACTCGCGATCGCCTGGCTCTTCGGCAGGGGGTGGGTATGACGGCGACCGCACCTTCGCTCGTCACCGAAGTTCGTTGGAACTGGGACTGGTCCGCCGCGACCACTGCGCTGATCGTCGCCGGCGCCGTACTCTGGGTCGCCTTGGTTTATGCTAACGAACAGCGCTTCGTCGGCCGTGGCAAACGGACGCTCCTGGCCCTTCTACGGCTCACCACCGTCGCATTGATCCTCGTGATGCTCTCTGGGCCGACCGTCGAACGCCGCCGCGTCGCGCGTGCGCGCTTGGTGATCCTCCTCGACAACTCCGCTAGCATGGACACCCGCGACGTCACTTATCCCCCTCCCTCAAAGGGAGGGGCCAGGGGAGGGATTTCTACTCGCCGTGAAGCCTGGCAATCCGTCCTAACCTCCGGCCCCCAACCCTTACTCGATTCTCTCCGCTCGCGGCTTAGCGTCGAAACGCTCACCTTCAACACGACCGTCACCCCCCTCTCCAGCCTCCTGGGCCCCCCCCCCCCCCCCCCCCCCCCCCCCCCCCCCCCCC
>JBGSYU010000461.1:0-1943 GCA_041750715.1 Lacipirellula sp. | reverse complement strand
TGGCGGCGTTGGGCGCCGGTGGCGATGCGGCCGCGGCCGGGGCGCTGGGCGGCGGGCGCGTGGCGCTGGAAATTGCGGGGCAGACGATCGCCGTGTCGATCGCACTATTGTTGCTTCGGCTGGTCGTGGAGAAGGTGGAGTTGCGCTTACTCGCTGCCGTGGATGCCGCAACGGGTCGACAATTGCTCGGGCGGTTCCGGCAGAATGGCACGGCGGTCGATCCGCGGGCCGCGTCGGTGGTGCGTCTGTGCGAGCAATTGCTGGACACCGTGCAAACGGCCGTTGCGCAGCACGATGCGGCGCTAACGAAGACGATCGGCGTGGCCAGTCGCCGGTGGGAGGAGACCGCCTCAACGGCGGCCGCCCTGCTCCACCGGACGGTGGGCGAAGCGCTCACCGCGGGGCTGAAGGAGCACGCTCAATCGTTGAACGACGGCGTGACGAAGCACACGGCCGATATGCAAGGCGTGCTGGTTCGCCATGCGGAGATCTTGAGCGAGAACATTGATTCGCACACCGGCGCTCTGGCCGACGCGCTAGAACACCATACGGCGGTGATCGCGCAGTGCGAGACGAATCTCGCGGCGGCAAATCGCCAGCATCTCGGCGAGTTGGAAGCGGCGCTTGGCGAGGCGGTGCTAGTCGCCTCGACGCGGCAGGAAAAACTCGTCAAGCAGAGCGAAACGTTGCTACGGGAGATGCAGACCGCGCTCGTAGAGTCGGCCGGGACGGCGGTCGCGCAGCAGGAACAGTTGATTCGGCAGGGCGACGTACTGTTGCGCGTGGTCGAGGCCACCGGGCAGGTGCGGCGGCTGGAGGAAGCGCTCAACGGCAATCTCGCGTCGCTGGCCGGGGCGCATCACTTTGAGGAAACGGTGGTCGGGCTGTCGGCGGCGCTGCAACTGTTGAGCGCGAATCTTGGCCGGCCGCACTTGTTGCGCGACGAAATCAGTTTGGACGGCCAGCAGCCGATGAGCCAGGCAGCATGAGCAGGCTACCGATTCGCGAATCTGGAGGCGGCGTTCTCTCCTTCACCTTCCTCGACGTGCTGACGTGCACGATGGGGTCGCTGGTGTTGTTGGTCGTTATTCTGGGGCAGAAGGCGGAGCATACGCGGCTGGAGGATGCGCTGCGGAATGGGCCGCGGCGCGGGGTGGAGGGCCCTAAGCCGCAAGCGGCGAACGCCGACGGGGACGTCGCGGCAAAGTTGACAAAGGTCCGAGAGGATGAGGCGAAGTTGGCGGCGCTGCGGGCGAAAGCGTCCCAGCGCGTTGGCGAAGAGACGGCGCGGGTGAGCCACTTGGAAGAGCACGAGCGACGTTTGGAGCATGAACTGGGGCAGCTGCACGTTACGCTCGACCGGCTGGAGCACGCGGAGAAGAAACAAACCGTCGACCAGGCGTCGGCGGAACGCGTTTTGGAGCGGCTCAAGCAACTGGTGATCGACGCGGAGGCGCAGCTCGACTCGCTGCGCAGCAATCCGGGCAGCCAGAAGTCGTTTGCCATCGTGCCCTACAAGGGGGCGAGCGGCACCTATCGGCGGCCGATTTATATCGAATGCACGAAGGACGCGGTCACGATTCAGCCCGAAGGCATTCAGTTGACGGCGATCGACTTCGACGGACCCGTGCGTTCGGGAAATCCGCTGGCGGCAGCGGTGAGGGCGGCGCGAGAGGAACTGAACGCCAGGGCGACGGCGGCGGGGCAAACTGATTTGCCCGATCCGTATCCGCTGTTAATCGTGCGGCCCGACGGCGCCCGGGCGTACGGCGCCGCGCTGAGCGCGATCGGCGCATGGGACGCGGACTACGGGTACGAATTCGTCGATGCGGATTGGAAGCTCGAGTTTCCCGATCCCGATCCGCGGCTCAGTCAGGCGATGGTGCATGCGGTGGATGCGGCGCGTTCGCGGCAGGCGATGCTGGCGAAGGTCGCGCCGCGAC
>JBGSYU010000460.1:0-5717 GCA_041750715.1 Lacipirellula sp. | reverse complement strand
TTCGAGTCGGTAGACCTCGGGAATGGCGGTGATGACTGCGCTGGCAAACCGAGTGATGGAGGTGCCCGTCGTCGTATTGACGATGGTCACCTCGACCGCGACTCCGTCCATGTTGCCGGCCTGGGCCTCGGCGGCGGTGAGCACGTCGATTTCCTCGGGATCAACCACGTTGTTCTGATTGACGTCGACGAATTCGAGGACGTCGGTCTGGATGAAGAACGTGGGCGTCGTGTCGCTGGTTACGCCGTCGTTGTTAATCGTTCCGGTGTCGCTCGCCGGGTCGAGATGCACCCCGGTGGGGGCGGGGGCGGGGAAGTTCTCGACTTCCAAGCTGTAGTTGTTTACCGCGTCGCCGGAGCCGAACACGCGGATGAAATACATTTGCTGCGCGACGACTGGAATTGACAGTTCCTCGTTGTCGACCACGCCCAACGAGACAGCGATTGAATCACCCGATGAATCGAGCACTTCGACGTCGATGTCGCCGATGTCGTGGTCGAAGAGCGCCCGAATGATCAGCTTGCCGGTGTCGTGAGCGGTGTATTTAAAAAAGTCCTCATCGTCGGCGTTGTGAATGGACAGGTCTCGCAAGGTGACGAATGGATCGGAGCCGAGAACGGATGCCGTGGTAATGGTGTTGTTCGGTTCGAAACGGTCGGAAGCAATTAGCGTTTCAATGCTCGTAAATGTAACGGGAAGGTTCCCGGTCGTTATGATCACTCCGTTGTTCGATCCCGTAGGAACGGTAGGACCTCCCGGCGCCGAAACTGCAAGAATATCGCCTGGCGGTACGCCAGGATCGCCTGGCGCGGGGACGCCGCCGTTTATGGTGAACAAGTAATCGGGGGAAGCGGGGAGTGTTATGGTGTCATTTCCAGCGTTGGCGTTTACGGTCACGGTATCAATGAGCGTCGCGTCAAAAGTCGCCGTAACGCCATCGACCGTGACAAGTAAATCGTTGCCATTTCTTTCGAATTCAATGCGATTGGCTGAACTGTCGCCCGTAATTGTCAATGCACCGGTGACGCTGTTGAACTCAGCGAACGATGGCGTGACTTCCAAGTTGAAACTGCCCGTGGTTGGTGAACCGGGGAAGACTCCTGAACGGTCAAATGTCGAGCCGGCAACCGCGTAGAATATCGCGCCAGCGGTCGCATTCAGCGTAAACGAGCTGATAGCGCCAACCCCGGCGCCGAGAAAGTCTCCGTCCCCCTCCCAAAGCGTAAGGGCCGCGCTGAGCAAAGAGCCTGCCGTTGGGCGCTGACGAATTGTGTACTGGCCGGTCTCAGTGAATGTGAGTTTGAATGCGTCACGATCCCCGGCAAAGGAGATAGCATTATTGTCGATGTCAACGCGGCGCGTCCCGGGCGTAGACTGGGCCGTCAGTGGATCTGATGGCAGCGTCTGTCCCGTGGTTAAATCAACGGGCACTACAGCGGCGGTTCCAAGGTTGGAGTTCAGTCTACCCGTCTCGCTGTAGCCAAGGCCGCTGTCCCCCGCTTCGTCGTGAGGAAGGCTTTCAGGAGAAAATCGGCTGTCGAACGCCTTGTTTTGCGCCGCCGTCGTCGTTATCTGTCGCTGTACAGAATCGGCCCCTGTAGAATGCTCCAAGCCGAACGTATGACCTGACTCGTGACTGATCGTGTCTATAAGCTCTCGAATCTCATTCGTTGAATTAGCTCCAAAGCCGACATGCGGGGGTAGAAAAGCAAAAGCTAGGTCTCGATCATTCTGAGTGGCGTCCAGAAACGCAAGACCGAACGTGCCCGCATCCGTGGGATCGCCATTTACATCTGCAAGACTTTGTGACACCACCATAATTACGGTGTCGTCTGCGTCAAAAAAGCTTGAGTTTACACCGGCATCGTCCCAGATCACGCGCACGTCGAACTGTGCATAGTCTTCTCGTACACCGGCTAAAATCTGAAGAATCTGTTCCGTTCGATTACCGGCGCTGTTGTCGCTGTTAGCGAACGCTGTAAAACCGCCAAGAGCAAAATTGTTAAAATCGCCCGGCGAGGGGAAGTCATACCCTTGTCCAGTCATTGGCGTCCCGCCATTGAAGTCAAGAATGAGATCTGCAGCCAACATCCGTCGGTCTTCCAGCGGTTCGATGAACAGCCGCCGCCCCAGCCCGCCGCGTAAGTCCACCGCCCGTTCCGCTGAACACCTCGTCCGCGGCGAGAACAGCGAAGTCAAAGATTTCAACGACGGACCCTGGGCGCAGCGGCCGCGCGATCCCTGGCGACGGAACATGGTGGTGACCTCAAGCAGCGTTGGAACGGAGCGCGTAACTACGGGCGTGGGCGTCCTGCCTGTTTGGCGTTCCTTCGCCGCGATTGAAGGTCACGGGCGTGACTCAATCGGGACTCAACCCCTCCAGCGAGGGAATGGATAAGTGGCTCCTTGCCGCCCCGCGATGGTAACTCAGGAAAGATGGGGAGGCAATCGTTTTTGCAACGATTGTGCGGATTCTTTTGCTCTGGGCGGGGCGGCCGCCGAAGTTGGGGCACTTGGCTTAAGGAGCGGGTTGGGCGACGGGCGAAATCGTTGGGGACCTTATATCCCTCCCCTAACCCCTCCCTTCGAGGGAGGGGGATTCTTAAAAAACCGCTTTTGCGCAAGAAAAAAGACCTGGCCTCAATGAAGAGGCCAGGTCTCAGGTTGTACTGCCATTGGAGCGAAGCGCCGGTCCTAAACCATTCCTAGAACCGCACTTCCACGCGGGTCACGATGCCGTCGAACGACAGCGTGTCGCCCACGTCCGTGTAGTTGGTCGCCTGCACGGCGTCGATTAGTTCCGGCGTGGTGATCGTGTTGTACCAGAACTGGGCCATGTAGCCGGCCGAGAGCCGCAGGCAGCCCGAGCAGCTCGTCCACGCCAGGCCGATCTCGTAGTCGAGAATGGTGACGAAGCGGTCGTCTTTCCAGCGCGCATCGGCCAGCAGCACGTCGGTCGACTCGTTCAACATGGAGTAAGTCGTGCTGAACTGGCCGACGACAGGCGAGACGCCGGCGTTTCCGTAGAGCGAAAAGCCGCGGCGGCCGAGGATGCGCTGGCCATCGAGACCGAACAGGGCGCCGCCGCCGTCGAAGGTCGACCGCGTTTGCGTATTGATGGCGCCCCCCTGACCGCCGGAGAAGATGCCCCCCTGGAAGAAGTCTTGTTCCAGGTGCGCGTAGCGCAGGCCGGCGCTGTAGTTGACCCATCCGAGCTCGTCGCCCCACAGCAGGCTGCGGTATTCGAGCTCGGCCAGTTGAAAGTCGATCTGGTAGAAGGCGTCGACCGGCCCCGTCGACGCGGTCAGCGCCGTGGCGGGCAGATGCACCAGCGAGCCGACGGCTCCGCCGCCGCCAGGAATGATCGGCGCATCGACGAAGGCGGCGGTCTCGCTCTCGTAGAACGTGTACGCCATCGCGATGCTCGACCACGGCGACAGGTTCAGCACCCCGCCGACTCGAACGCCCGGCGCGTAATCGGGGTCGGCCTCGCCGACGATGCCGAAGGGCACGGTGCCCGCGCCGCCGGTGCCGTTCTGCTGCTGGGCGTGGGGCACGTCGGCCCCGGTGGCCTGCAGGAACAGAAAGTCGCCCCACACGCTGGTGCAATGGCCGTAGGCGCACGAGCGGCATTTTTGGCAGGTCATCTCTCCGCAATCGCATTGGCCAGCGCATTCAATAGGGCACTGTTCCATGCCTTGATCGGAGCAGGCGGCGTAGCCCCAATTGCCGTCCTCGAGCGCCTGGGCGTGCGCGGCGATCGCGGACGCTGCCAGCAACGAAAGCGACAAGGCGCACATCATTCGGCGGCGCCAAACCTCTCGAAAAGCCTTCATCATTCCCCCCGGAGCGAGACTCGCCCGAACTCAGAGACCAGTGACGATGGCGGAACGTACCGCCATCGAGTTTTTGCGTTACCCGTAGGAATCGGCTTGTAACGCTTAGTGCGGTTATGCCAATCAAACCGCTAGCGGGGGGTTTTCCGGCGAGAACTGCCCGCGCGCGGTAAACCTTGCCGATTGCGGCGGCCTGCCGGCCCATTTGCCGCTCCGGCCTCGTGGGGGATGGCATGCACCGAGGAATTCACCACAACCTTTGAACGAGGTGGTCGGGTATCGCCCCCTGTAATTCGCGAGGGGGGCCACATGGCGGCCGGGCAGGCCCCATGCCGCAAAGTCGCGGACAGAATCGCGAATAAAAAAGAACGCCGCTCCTTGAAGACTAACCGCAAGTCATTACCATTGAACAACTTGGACAGGTAGCTCAGTTGGTAGAGCAATGGACTGAAAATCCATGTGTCGGCGGTTCGATCCCGCCCCTGTCCACTTCTTTTTAGGTTCCTGCTACCTGATTTGCTACCTGAGAGGCTTCGGCGCCATGCCCTGCCTCGACAACCCGCCACAACTCATCGGCCGTGGCTTCGGCATTCTGCCCAACGTAGAACCGCATCGTGGTTTCGATGCTCTCGTGTCGCATCAGTTCCCGCAGCACGGTTGGCATTACCCGCCTCGACCATCGGAACCCAAAGCTACGGCGCAGGTCGTGAGCCGTGGCGTATTGGTTGACGGTCGCTGGCTTGCCCTTATCATCGACGCCGGGCTTTTGCTTGGCGATTACCCCAGCCGCTTCGCCGATCGCTGCGAACCGTCGACAGACCGCGTGGCGCGTCCGTGGTACGCTAGCGGGCAGCTTGAACACAAACCCGCGGCGTTCGCTCTCAGTGACCGTGGCGAGCAACTGGGCGAACTCAGGCGCCATCGGCAACGTGCGGTGAGTATTCCCCTTCTCCGACTCCGCGGGAATCAGCAGCATCGGTCGACGGCCGCCGAAGTCCGCCACCAACGCCCCGGGTGCATCGTCCCAGCGTAGGTCGAGCGATTCGCCCAGCCGCAGACCGGACCACCAGAGGCCGCGCAGGTAGAAGTCCCAGGCGGCCCCGCCGGCCTCGAGCATCCGGTCGAACTCTTCGCCGCAGATCGGCCTGCCCTTCATGCCCTTCGCTTGCTTTGGCATGGCGAACTCGGGCAGCTTATTGAGCAGACCTTGCCGGTGCGCCCATCGTGCGGCCAGCTTCAACGTCCGTAGGTGGCGAGCAATCGTCGCCGGGGTCAGCCCGTCGCCTCGCAGCATCGTCACGAACGCCGTGAGCTTGCCAGTGGTCAATTCCACCAGCCGCCCCGGTTTGCACTTGCGCTCGAACACGTTGAGCGTACTTTCGTAGGCCAGCACGGTCCCCGGCTTCAAGCCGTCCAGCACGTCGAGCTCGAATTGCTGCCGGAACTCCTGCCACGTCACCTTGGACGCCTTCATATAGCGCCCCTCGCGCAACTCCGCTTCCCACTTCGCCGCGGCCTTGATGGCCTCGCGCTCGTTGGTGGTCCCGCTGGTTTTCCAGACTTGCTTGCCGCTCTCAGGGTCGACGTAGCGCATGGCCAGATTGGTCCGGCCCTTCTGTTTGCAGACGTGAACTTTGATTGATTCCATTTTTTCCTCCAAGGAAATAAACCCGCCGCCCCGGGCAGGGACGACGGGGGGGAAGGGGATGCATTATGAAAAACTCGGGAGCAACAGATTTGGCGACGGCCGATCTATCAGCCGCGTGTCCAGGTACGATTCCTCCGTAACTTTCCGGGCGGTGTGCATGAGCGCCGCCGTCGCATCGCCGCCGCCGGCCTCGACCAGCGTGGCGAAACTGCGCCGCAGTTTTTGCAGCCCGC
>JBGSYU010000459.1:0-1835 GCA_041750715.1 Lacipirellula sp. | reverse complement strand
TCGGGAGTCTTTTGCGACTGGGGAGTCAACCCTTGATGGCAGGGCGCCCAGTCGCAAAAGACTCCCGACCCCGTTTGGCGAGGTTTCCGCGGGGGTTTGCGCGGGATAGCATGTTGTTTGGCGGGCGCCGGGGTCGGGACGACCCGGCTCGCTCATTTTTTACTGCCCACTGCCCACTGCCCACTGCCTACTGCCCACTTCTTCCCATGTCCGACGTTGAACCTTTTGATGCTTCGCTGTTGCCGCCGCGGCAGTTTTTTAAGTTCTCGGCGGACGTCAAGCGGGCCGAGGGGTTGGATTCGCCGAAGGGGTTCGCGCTGGATGAGAGCTACGCGCTGCCGGCGCTGGGCGACCTGGATGGCCGGCCGGCGTTCGCGGAGGTTCGCATGGCGTGGAGCGATGCGGGGCTGGCCTGGCAGGTGATGGTCGCGGGCAAGACGCAGCTTCCCTGGTGCCGCGACTCGCGGCTGGAGGATAGCGATGGCCTGCAAGTGTGGGTCGACACGCGGGCGACGCTAAACGTGCATCGGGCGAGCCGGTTTTCGCACCGCTTTCTCTTTCTGCCGCGCGGCGGCGGCTCCGCAGGCGACCAGCCGATGGCCGAACAACTGCTCATCAATCGGGCGCGGGAGAATGCGCGCCCCTTGCGACCGCGGGAATTGACCGTGAAGGCGACGACCAGCGGCGGCGCGTACACGCTGTGGGCGTTCGCGCCGGCGGCGGCGCTGGGCGGGTACGATCCGGCGCAACAGCCGCGGCTGGGGTTCACCTACGCGCTGCTCGATCGCGAGCGCGGGTTGCAGACGTTCTCGACGGGGCCGGAGTTTCCGTATGAGGAAGACCCAAGCTGCTGGGCGGAGTTGCGGCTGGCGGGGTAATTGGAGCCCTGGCCTCTGGCCGGGGGTTCTTCAATGCGGCGTCTGTTCTGATCGACGCACACCCCCGGCCAAAGGCCGGGGCTACAATCTGGTCGGCGTGGTCAGCGAATCGGGCCGCAGGCGGTGCAGATTTCGCCGTTGGATTGGGTCGCGTTGTTTTGCGTCAGCGCGACGACGGCCGCTTGAACGGCGGCGGCGCAGAGCAGCAGAATTGACAGCACGAAGATCGGTCGGCGAACCATGCGTCCATTATACCCGCGATGCAGCCATTAACGAGTGCCGCGCCGCTCGAACGAGATTCGTCGCCTCATCGGCGGTCGCGCCCAGCGCCGTGAGGTGGCCCATTTTGCGCCCCAGGCGGGCCTCGGTCTTGCCGTAAAGGTGCAGTCGCAGGCGCGAGTCGGACAGCACGCGCGACCATTGCGGCTCGCCGGCTTGCCATACGTCGCCCAGCAGATTCGCCATCGCCGCCGCGGGGGCCGTCATCGCGAACGACCCCAGCGGCAGGCCGCAAACGGCTCGCACCTGCTGCTCGAATTGCGAGCAGGCGCAGGCGTCGATCGTCAGATGCCCCGAATTGTGCGGCCGTGGGGCGATCTCGTTCACCAGCAATTGGCCCCCCTCGGTGAGGAAGAACTCGACGCAGATGAGGCCGACCACGTCGAGTTGCCGTAGAACGGCGCCGGCGATCTCGCGGGCGTCGGCTTCGAAACTCGCCAGATCGGGGTGCGGGAAGCTGGACACGTCGAGAATGTGGTGGGCATGGTCGTTCGCGATGGGACCGAAAAACGCCTCTTCGCCGCGGGCCGAACGGGCGGCGAGCATCGACAGTTCGCACTGGAAGTCGACGAACCCTTCGAGGATGGCCGGCGCGCCGCCCAGCGCAGTCCAGGCGGCCTCCGCTTCCGCCGCCGAGCGGACGAGCGTTTGGCCCTTGCCGTCGTAACCCCACGCGGC
>JBGSYU010000458.1:0-6016 GCA_041750715.1 Lacipirellula sp. | reverse complement strand
GGGGACTGTAACGCTTGCGGAAGCTGAGAAGATTTTGATGGCAAAAAAGGTCGAGAAGCTGCTCCTGGTTGACGAAAACTACAGACTGACAGGGCTCATCACGATCAAAGACATCGACATGATGCGGCGGTTCCCGCAGGCGTCGAAAGACCCGCAGGGCCGGCTACGCGTCGGCGCCGCGATTGGCGTGTTCGACTTCGATCGCGCGGCCAGCCTCATCGAAAAGGGCGTCGATTTCCTGGTGGTCGATAGCGCCCACGGTCATTCGCTGAACGTCATCGATACGGTCAAGGAGATAAAAAAGCGGTGGGACATCGACGTCGTGGCCGGCAACGTGGCCACGTCGGAAGGGTGTCGCGACTTGGTCAAGGCCGGCGCCGACGCCGTGAAGGTTGGCATCGGACCGGGTTCGATTTGCACGACGCGCGTGATTAGCGGCATTGGCGTGCCGCAGATCACCGCGGTGTACAACGCGGCACAAGCAGCGGCGCAAACGCAAACCCCGATCATCGCCGACGGCGGGATTCGTTATTCGGGAGACATAACCAAAGCAATAGCCGCCGGAGCGAGCGTGGTCATGCTGGGCGGCTTGCTCGCTGGGCTCGACGAAGCCCCAGGCGAGCGGGTGCTGTACCAAGGAAGAACGTACAAAGCCTACCGAGGCATGGGTTCGCTGGGCGCCATGGTGAAAGGCTCCAGCGAGCGCTATCGTCAGGCGGGAGAAGAAAAATCCAACGGCAAGCTGGTCCCCGAAGGAGTCGAGGGCCGCGTGCCGTATAAGGGATCGCTGAGTCCTTTTTTATATCAGCTCATCGGCGGCCTGCGGGCCGGCATGGGATACGCGGGCACGAAAACCATTGAGGAGCTGCGCACGGAGGCGAGGTTCGTCCAAGTTTCGCCGGCCAGTGTGCGGGAGAGCCATCCGCATGACATCGCCATTACGCAAGAATCGCCGAACTACACGGCTGAGTTTAAGCACACCGAGGGCAATTAGCGGCGCCGTCCTCGGCGGCCTTGCACTCGCGACGTCGCTGTGTCTATCGTCGGCAGGCGCCTTCGCGGGAGACTTGCAGTGGCGTGCGTCGGGGACAACGGTCGCTAAGCCGCAAGCGGTCGTTCGGCTGGCGGCACACGACGTGAGCCGCAGCGTCGTCGTCAGCCGCGGCGAGCCGCGCCTCGCCCAGGCGCCGGCAGGCTTCGATCCGTTTGACGCCGCCGACGAATTAACCGACGCGGCCGCGGCCATGCCCTCGTCCGAGCCGGCGTCGTCGCAGTTCGATCCCTTCGACGAACCGGCGACGGAAGATTTGCCCATCGACGACGATCCGGCCGAGCAGCTCCGCGTTGAAGACGCCTTCGATGAGCCAACTGCGCAAGCAGACTTTCACAACGCCGCGGAGGATCTCGAAAAAGCCAAAAAAGCGATCGACGACGAGCTGATGCGTCGCGAAGTCGAAGCCGGCGCAGCGCAGGAATTGGCCGAGCCGGAGGCGCCGCTGGAAGCGGAGGAAAACGCCTTGGAGTTGGCGCCGGAAATGGAGGACGAGTTGGTTGTCCCCCCGGTCGAAGAAGAGTCTTTCAACGGCCGCGATCTGATCGAGGACGACCTGGACTTGGACCTGCAATTCGGTCCGGACGGCACTGGCCCGCCCGAACTGACGCCCGAACAAATCGAGCAGCGTCGTCAGATGATCGAACGGGAGCGGATCGAGCACGAACAGGTGTGCGAGGAGCTGTACGACGCGGTCAGAGCCGACAGCATCAAGACGATCAGTCTCGATATCAGCCTACGAGGCGTCGCGGGCGAGGACTATCCGTTCGAGTGCCTGGGCCGCAACCTGCCGTTCCAACCGCGGAGTTGGCCGCAGACGGTGTATTTGTGGAAAGCCTCGGGCATGTGGCACAAGCCGCTGTATTTCGAGCAGGTGCAGCTCGAACGCTACGGCCACGACTGGGGCCCCGTGCTGCAACCGATCATGTCGGGCGCCCACTTCTTCGGCACGATTCCCATCCTGCCGTACAAGATGGGCCTGGAAACGCCGCAAGAATGCGTCTACGCGCTGGGGTACTATCGGCCGGGCAGTTGCGCGCCGTATATGATCACGCAGCCGGGCTTCACCTGGCGGGCAGCCGCGTTTCAAACCGGCGTTGTTACCGGCATCTCCGCCGCAGTCCCGTAATGGGTTGCAGCGTTTCATCCGCCACTTAGCCCCCGGTCAGTGACCGGGGGCTAAATCGTCTCCGGCGGCGTCGGGCTGCGTCTGGTGCGCGCGGCGATTGGAGTTTAGAGTAGCCGGGTGAGTTCCCGCCACTCTTCGCCGAGATCACCGTTGAAAGCCGCTGCCATGAGTTGCCATCGTATTTTCCTTCTGAGCATTGTCGCCACAGTATCGTTCGCCCCCGCCGCTTGCGTCTTCGCGGCGGACCCCAAGCCCGACAACGAAGGCTGGATCACTCTCTTCGACGGGAAGACTCTCGAAGGCTGGCATAAGAACCCCGAAAAAATCGGCCACGGCACAGGCGGCCTCTGGACGGTCGAGCCGAATGGCATCCTGGCCGGCGAGCAAGATCCGCCAGGGTCCGGCAATGGCGGCGTCCTGCTGACCGACCGCAAGTTCGGCGACTTCGAGCTGTCGCTCGAAATCAAGCCGTCGTGGGGCGTCGACTCCGGCGTCTTTCTGCGAGGGAACGACGCAGGGCAGTGTATCCAGATGACCGTCGACTATTACAACGGCGGCAACATCGGCCACTTCTACGGCGAGGGGACCGGCGGTTGGGTGCCGCGGGCGTTCAGCATAGAAAGCGACGTGAAAGCGGATGGTAAACTCACAAAGCTGGAGTCCGAGAGACTGGCCAAGCTAAAGGCCGTCAACATAAGGCCGGCAGAAGAGGCCGGCCTCGTCTCGTCCTGCAAGCCGGAGGAGTGGCTGAAGGTTTGGAAGATCGACGACTGGAACAAGGTCCTCATCCGCGTCGAGGGCGGGAAGTTCCCGAAGATCACGACGACCATCAATGGACTCGAAACGGGAGTGTTCGACGCTGCCACGTCGACGGCCGAAAAGTACGACCGCGAAGCGGTGGCGAAGTTGCTCGGCGAGAAGGGGTCGATCGCCGTGCAGGTGCATGGCGGCGGCAGCTACCCGGCCGGAAAAAAATGCCGGTGGCGCAATCTTCGCGTTCGCGAGCTGTGAGCCGCTGACGATGTATAATAACGGTGTCATCCTGAGCGAAGCGAAGGATCTGACGTTACGCTAGATTCTTCGCTTCGCTCAGAATGACGGCAAAACATGTGGGGCCGC
The DNA here is from genome assembly GCA_041750715.1 of Lacipirellula sp. Taxonomy (GTDB): domain Bacteria; phylum Planctomycetota; class Planctomycetia; order Pirellulales; family Lacipirellulaceae; genus Lacipirellula. Next base: position 2,717 of record JBGSYU010000458.1, on the reverse strand, counting down.
GACGATGGACAAACAACGCGTACTGGACGCCCTCCGCACGCTCCGGGCCGAGCTGGCCGATGCTACAGGCCTCGACGAATCGTCGCGCACGAACTTGGAGAGCGTGACTGAAGCCATCGAGCGACAGGTTCACGCCGGCGCCCCGGCGGAGGGCGACGACGATCCGCTCTCGGGTCGCTTGCAGGACGCCGTCCAGGAGTTCGGCGCCGAGCATCCGCAGATCACCGGCGCCGTCAACCAGGTAGCCGCCGCCTTGGCGAATCTCGGTATATAGCACGGCCATCCTGGCCGCAGCGACCTGGCCGCGCAGCCGCCAACCAGCCGTCACAACAGCCGCCCGCACCCCAACAGGGGCGGCTCGGCCATCTCGCCAATTCCGGCGCACCGCTTGCAGCCTGTAACAGTTACCAGCATACTTCGCTTGCTAGGGTAACGGCCGGCCTGTCACACGCCGCCGAGTTCCGCCCCCGCCACGCTACAGGAGTAAAACCATGAAACGCATCGTCCTCCCCCTGCTCGCCGCCGCCGTCACGTTGATCGCCGCCAGCGCGCTGCAAGCACAGACCCCGTACGTCACCTACTATCAACCGTCGACCGTGTACTACTCGACGCCAGTCGTGTCCCCGACGATCAGCTTTTACGGGACGCCGGCGCACGCGTATTACCCGACGGCGTTCCCCTCCGTTAGCTATTACCAACCGACTCCGGTGGTGACGCGATACCGTCCGTTCTTGGGGAACACGGTCGTCAGGTATCCGTACCGGTACCGTTCTCCGATCGTGTACTACCCTTAACTTTGCACAACCGAGCCATCTTGCCGCAGCGAGTGGCCGATGCGATGCGACTTGGGGAACTTAGTTCCGACGATTCGCCCGGCCAGGACGGCCGGGCTGTTTTTTGGAGCGTGCCGGCGATTGACGGGCGGGCTGCGGATGCGAGAATCCCAGTGGTCCCGCAAGCGACTCATCCCACTTTCGTGCGCCGATGGCCGAGCTGAAAACCTTCGTCTTCACCGACATCAGCGGTTCGGTCCGTCTTAAGGATGAAATGACGGGCCGCAGCGTTACGGAACGCGACGTCGCGTTCATTCAGTCGATACTCACTCCCCACCGCCAACAGATCGAGGCGCGACTGGGAGACTTCGGCGGGCGCGTGGTGTCGACCGCCGGAGACGGGCACTTCTTGGTGTTCGATCACACGGTGCAGGCGGCGCAGTGGGCCGTCGGCGTGCAGGAAAGTCACCGGGACGCTCCGATCGTCACGCCCAGCGGCGATCCGGTGGAAGTCCGCATCAGCATGCACGTCGGCGTTCCGCAGATCGATCCGGGCGACGTGAGCAACTTCGTCGGCAAGACGGTCGACTACGCGGCGCGGCTGAATGATTTCGCGACGGGCGGTCAGATCCTGGTGAGCCGCAGCGTCATGGCGATTCTCGACGACGTGGGCCTCGAAGGCGTGCGGCTGCACATGCACGGACGGAAGCTCCTCAAGGGCATCGGCAACGTCGAGGTTCACGAACTGCTGTACGACGACCACGGCCCGCGGCCGATGCGGAACCAGCCAAAAACCGTCACCGAGCGGCAGTGGACCGTGGTGCCGACGCACATGGGCGACGCCGGAGCGGGGCAGGGCGGCGTCTCCGTCGCCGGCGGCACGGCCCTGAAGCGAGTCGGCAACTACGAGCTGGAGGAAGTGCTCGGCTCCGGCGGCATGGGCGACGTGTACAAAGCCCGGCATGTGCAATTCGGCCGCGTACGGGCCGTGAAGGTCATCAAGCAGCAGTTCGTCACCTCGGGGCATAGCGAGGTGATCCGCCGGTTTTACAACGAGATTAAGGCAGTCGGCCGGCTGGAGCATAAGAACATTGTCGTGGCGATCGACTCGTCGTCGCCGACCGACCAGGTGCATTACCTGGTGATGGAGTACATCAAGGGCGTCAGCGTCGACGAACTTGTCGCCACGCACGGGCCGCTGCCGATTGCCGAGGCGGCGGAGATCATCCGCCAGGCGGCTCGGGGTCTGCAGTACATTCACAAGAACGAAATGGTCCACCGCGACGTGAAGCCGTCGAACTTGATGGTCACGCTCGTCGAAGGGGAATCGCTGCCGGCCGATTCCACACTCACGGAGGGAGGCGAGGGCGAGCGGGCGGTAGTGAAAATTCTGGACCTGGGCCTCGCGCTGCTAGCCGTCGATAACCAGGATCGGCTAACGCGGTTCGACCACAAGGCGATGGGCACCGGCATGTACATGCCGCCCGAGCAGTGGAGAACCACCAGCGTCGATATTCGCGCCGATATCTACAGCCTCGGCTGCACGCTGTATCACCTGCTGGCAGGAAATCCGCCGTTCTACGATTCCGATTTGCGGCCGGAGAAAGCGCACGAGAAGTCGACCGTGCCGCCGATTCACAGCCGCATGCAGCCGCTGCCCAAGCCGCTGTGGGACGTGCTGCGGAAAATGCTCGAAAAGCGGCCCGACGATCGTTATTCGACTCCGGCGGAAGTGGCTGCCGCACTGGCGCCATTCGCCGAGGGGCACGACCTGCCGGCGTTGGTAAAGAACGTCGAGGGGGGTGAAACATTGCCCGGGGCGCTCGTCCCGACGAAGCCCAACGGAATTTCGAAAATCGACACCCGCAAGTCGAAGCTGCCGTTCACCAGCGATCCATCGGCGCCATCGCGGCGATGGATCGTGACGAAGCTCTTGCCGATCGG
>JBGSYU010000457.1:0-27391 GCA_041750715.1 Lacipirellula sp. | reverse complement strand
CGCAACGCCCGCGGCGGCGAGCGTGCCGGAGCCCAGCGGCACAGCTCTGGCGTTAGCGGCCGCGCTCGTGACGGCGTGCGCCTATCGAAAGACATCATCCCCGAGCGTTCGAGCGGCGTTCGCTCGACCGAAAGCCATAGGTATCGAGAAGTGTGCATTGTAGCGTTTGTGTTTTGCATCTCTGAAACTGGAGGGTGGATCTAATGAGAAAACATGTCTTCACGTTGTCGGCCGTCATGGCCGCGGCCCTTGGGTGGGGCCTCGCCCCAACCGCATCGGCCCAGTCCTTTATCTTCGGCGACGCCGACGCTACCGCCGCGGCGGTCCCCGATTTCGAACTGACTAGCGGCTCATTGAATGGGGCCAATTATTACAACGACATGACCAACATCGGCGGCGCCGGCGGCCCGGTCCCCGCCACAGTCAGTCGCGTCTTCCTCGGCAACAACGCCACTGTCACCCACACGGCCGCCGACTTGCCGTTCTTAATCAATTCCGGCATCGATGTCGGTACCCGCGTTGGTCCCACCGGCGGACCGGGCAACACCCTCGTCGCTTACCCCGACAACGCCACGCTCAACGTCACTGGCGGCAGCGTCACCACTGGCGGCGGCGGCCTCAACTCCTTCCAAGTGGGTGAAGGTACCGACGGCACGCTGAACCTCTCGGGCACCGGCCTGATCACCGTCGCCGGTCGCTTCGCCGTCGCCGTCGGCGGCGCGCTGCCCAACTCGGTCGCCGGCTCCAGCGCCGCGGCTACCGTCAGCGGCGGAACGCTCCAGGTCAACGGCACGCAGGGCATCACGATCGGCCCTGGCCAGGTCACCACCGGTAGCCTCACCCTCAGCGGCACGGGCGCCATCAACGTGCCCAACGGCGGTTTCGAGGTCGGCGGCGGCGGCTCTAGCAATCACAGCGTCGGCGTCAGCGGCGGCACGCTCACCATCGGCACTCTTGCCGGCGGCGGCATCCTCCGTGTCGGGCAGGGTAACAACAGCACCGGCAACACCTTCACCCAGACCGGCGGAACGATCGTCGTCAACGGCACCACCGGAGCCGCTACCAACAACGAATCGCTGATCATCGGCGCCGCGGGCAACGGAACGCTCAATGCCCAGGGCAGCTACGCCATATCCGCGGGCGCGCTCACCCTCGCCGGCTCCGCCCAGGTCGGTAACAACGGCGACGGGACGTTTTCCGCTTCGGGCGGCGCCGTCACCATCGGCGGCAACCTCGCCGTGGCCAACTTTGCCACCAGCAACGGCGTCTTTTCCGTCAACGGCAGCGCCTCGTCCATCAGCGTCGCCGGTCTCCTGGCAGTCAGTTCCGGCAACCCCGACCAGGCGACAGCCACCGGCGGCAACGGTACGCTCGCCTTTGCGGCCGATAACGGCGTCAATGGCGTGTCGATCATCGGCGTTCTCGGCAGCGCCACCCTCGGCGACGCCGACACCCTGGCGAACATCTCGCTCGACATCACCGGCGACGGCACGCCCAACCCCGTTTACAACCTGGTCACCGCCAGCAGCTTTGTCGGCGGTCTGACTAACGTCAGCGCTAGTCTCCCGGTCGGTTACTTCCTGCAAATCATCGCTGGCGGCAGTGGCCAGATCCTGCAGGCGGTCGTCGTCCCGGAGCCGGCCACCTGGGCGCTCGCCGCCTTGGCGGTCGCCGGCTATGGAATTAGTCGACGACGACGCGCCTAACGCGGTTTGTTCGACGCAACGCGATTGACATCGGAGCGGCCAGCCAGCGCATTGCTAGTTGGCCGCTCCGCTTTGTCGTACCTGCCTCGTTGTAGCCGGCCTCTTTGAGGCCGGTTTCTGCGGGCGCCGGGGTCACAGACCCCGGCTACAGGGTTATGCTGTAGGTCTCTGTGAGGCCGGGTCCGGAATCGGGTCGCAAATCCCCACTTCAAATTCAACCGAAGTCAGAAAGCGAATTGCGAGCGTGTCTAACAGCCTAACGATAGCAACGCGGTTCCTATTACTTACAGCGGCGCTAATCTCCGCCGGGGGCGCCGTCGCAGGCGAGGGGGCGACGCGGCCAAATATTGTGTTGGTGTTCGTCGATGACGCGGGTTACGCGGACTTCCCCTATTTTCGCAACGATCGCCAGCGCACCCCGAATATCGACGCCCTCTGCGATGAAGGCTTGCGGTTCACGCAATTCTACGTCAACGCACCCATCTGCTCGCCTTCGCGGGTTGCGATTATGACGGGGCAGTATCCGGTGCGGTGGGGCATCACAAGCTACATCGCCTCGCGGCAGGAAAATGCGCGGCGCGGAATCCGCGATTGGCTCGACCCGGCGGCGCCCACGCTAGCGCGGTTGCTCCAGGCGTCGGGCTACGCGACCGGCCATTTTGGCAAATGGCATCTCGGCGGCGGCCGCGACGTCGGCGATGCGCCGCTCATTAGCGAGTACGGCTTCGATCGATCGCTCACGCAGTTCGAGGGGCTGGGCGATCGTATTCTGCCGCTGATGAACGACTTCAACGGCAAGCCGCCCGAAAAGTTTCCGCTGGGGGTGGCTAGCGAGCAACTAGGCCAGGGCGAGGTGACATGGGTCGATCGCATGGACGAGACCGGCATCTTCGTGAACCGGGCCATCAAATTTATGCGACAGGCCGAAGCCGAGGGAAAACCGTTTTTCGTCAACCTCTGGCCGGATGACGTGCATACGCCGCTGCATCCGCCGAAGGAACTTCGCGGCGACGGCGGCAAGCGCGAACGGTATCTCGGCGTGCTGGAAAACATGGACCGGCAACTCGGCGAGTTGTTCGACTTCGTGCGAAATGACAAAACGCTCCGCGAGAGCACGATCGTAATCGTGACCAGCGATAACGGCCACGAACCGGGCGCGGGCTCCGCGGGCGATCTCAAGGGATCGAAAGGCGTGCTCTACGAAGGCGGCATCCGCGAGCCGCTCGTCGTTTGGGGGCCGGGGGTACTCTCGAAAACATCGGCCGGGAGCGTCGACGAGCAGACGGTGATTTCCTCGGTCGATCTCGTCCCCTCGTTGCTGAAGGTTGCCGGCGTGGAACCACCGACGTCGGTGAAGTTCGATGGCGAGGACTTGAGCCCGTCGCTGCTTGGAGTCGAGAAGAAAGTCCGTAGCGAGCCGCTCTTTTGGGTGCGGCCGCCGGATCGGCCCAGCCTCGCCGGCGACGACATGCCGGACCTGGCGATCCGCGACGGCCAGTGGAAGCTGCTCATGGAGTTCGACGGCGCCAACGCCCAATTGTACGATGTCGCCGCGGACCCGTACGAGAACGTCAATCTCGCGCGAAAGCGACCGCAGATCGCGCGGCGATTGCAGACGCGACTGCTGAAGTGGCGTCAGTCGGTCGACGCCGGGCCGAAGCCCGACAAACCGGTTCGTCAGTTTGCGAACCCGCTCTACGAAGGGGCCGACCCGTGGGTGATTCAGCACGACGGAAAATATTTCACATGCCTGTCGGACGGCAACGAAGCGATCGGCATTCACGAGTCGGCGGACTTGACCCGACTCGGACCGAAATGCATCGTGTGGAAAGCTCTGCATACCGGGCCCGCATCGCGGCAGGTGTGGGCGCCTGAGTTGCATCGACTGGACGGCCGCTGGTACGTCTATTTTGCCGCCTCCGATGGCGAAAATCGCAACCACCGCACCTTCGTCCTGGAGTCGCAGGGCGACGACCCGCGAGGCCCCTATACGCTTCATGGCCCCATGTACACGGGCGACGATCCGCAAATGCGATCGAATAATCGCTGGTCGATCGACGCGACGGTGCTCGAGCATGGCGGGCAGCGGTACATGGTGTGGTCGGGTTGGGAGGAAGACGACGACGAGCAGTGGCTGTACATCGCCAAGATGAAGTCGCCGGTGGAGCTCGCCGGACCACGAGTGAAACTTTGTCACAACGCCGATTACCTGTGGGAGCGCGTCGGCGAGGATGCCGCCGAGCGCGGACTGAACGAAGCGCCGCAGGTGCTCAAGCACGATGGCCGCACGTTCGTGGTATATTCGGCCAGCGGTTCTTGGCAGCCGACGTACAAGCTGGGTCTGCTGGAGCTACGCAAGGACGGCGACCCCCTGAATCCGGAAAACTGGCGAAAGGCCCCCCAGCCGGCATTTACCGGCACGGCGCAAACTTACGGCGTCGGCCATGCGTCGTTCGTACAATCGCCGGCCGGCAAGGAAGCCTGGATCGTGTATCACGCCAAGCGCGATCGCGAGGATGGCTGGCGACGAGCGGTGTTCGCTCAGCGATTCGCCTGGGCGGCAGACGGTCGGCCCGCGTTCGGCAGGCCGGTGTCGGCAGGCGACCTGCTCGTCCTACCGCACGGAACGCCGGCGCGGACGCCGGATAAAGCCGCGAAAACTGTTGCTAGATTCGAATCGCTCGACGACTGGAGTTACTTCGGGCACCACCAGAGGTGGAAAATCCACGACGGGCGCCTCCATCTCGGGGTGCAGCCGCGGACGCCGGTCAACGACTATCGCACCGGCGAGAAAGTGATCCTCAACGACGGCCAGTGGTCGAATGTCAGCGTCGAGGCCACGGTGAAAGTCGTCGACGGCGAGCGCGACGCGGGCATTCTGTTTCGAGTCAGGCGCCCGTCAGTCGGTTACGATGCGCAGGAAGGCTATTTCGCCGGAATTATTCCCAATACGCAGCGCGTGATTCTTGGAGCCACCGATGGAGTCCATTGGCGGCACATTGCCGACGCCGCTGCGGACATTGAGGTCGGTAAAGAATATGAGCTGCGCGTCGTAGCTCGCGGTGCGACAATTGTCGTCTCGCTAGACGGCCAACAGGCGCTTCGCGCGGACGATCGCGAGTATAAGCACGGCGGCGTAGGTTTACGCGTCGTCGATACCGAGGCCGCATTCTGCCGGTTCGAAGTGAAGCCCCTGCCGCTTACCGTGCAAAAAGTCTCGTCGCGATGAAATGGACGTCGTGGTTGATGGTTATGACGATGACTGTGCCCGACGATTCTCTCTAGAAGACGGTGAAGATGAGACGACGCCGACAGAAATCGCGCGCAGTTCGCACCTGCGCGCAGCCAAGCAGGCGATTAGATCTGTAAGCGTGATCTCGGAAGCGCCGACCTCGCGTCAAGCGGCGCCCCGTTCGTAGTGCCGCAGCACGCCGCCAAGCCGCTGGCGGCAGACGACTTGCTCGTCGTCGGCGAGCGGATCGTGGCTCTAGCGCGATAGTTCTCGGCAATTGTTTCGCGCTAACGAGCCAGTTATGCCGGATATTTGGACTGCGTCCCAGCGGGCCGGCGACTGCGCTGCTGGTCGCTCGCGCAATGTTCGATACGCTGGTCGCCGGCGGAGCGGGCGATGCGACAAGTTACGCTGGAGAGGTCGCCCAGGCGGCAGTCGAGGCCTATGTCGGCGCAGGCGCCGCTGCGGTGCTCGGCAATGTAGCGGCTCGCGGCGCCGAGGGCATAATCAATCGACGGCTGATCAAGCGGTTTGGAGGCCGCGTGGCGTCGGCGATACGACCCATCCGGCGGGCGGCGTAACCGGTGGCAAACGTACCGACGCAATTGTAGATTGGCAGAAATCGCCGACGCAAGAACACATTCCCAGCGCGACGGTCCCTCGTCGCAGGAGCGCTGGACGGCGATTGCTGATGGCTAAAAAAGCAGGCCGCCGAGCAATGCCATAAGTCAGCGGCAGGTCGGCCATCCGCGTGAAGGCTCCTTCACGCGGACGACCGACGAAGATTGAACGTTCCTTTTAACGTACGCATAGCTCACTGGCCAGCAGACGCAGCGACACGTCGGCCTCGACCGCAATTCCCCGCAGCCACCGTGCGAACTGATGTACCATCAACCCCGCCGCGATGCTCGCTGCATAGATCGTGCTCCGCGACGTGCCGCTGCCGACCTGCGCCTGTTCCTGCGCGAACGATGTCGTCCCGTAGTGCCGCCGACTGGCCTCGTCCATGGGCAATACAACTCGCTGTCCTCCAGCAAACCGTCCCGCCCAACCAGCACCAGCAACTGGTTGCTTGCCGTCCACCTATGACGCTGCCTCTTCTCCCTCTCGGCCTCCTTTCCGCCTGGAAATTCCAGGCTCCTTCTGGGGCAGGAGAGCGTTTGCTAACTTCACGGATCGCCTAACTTCGGACGAATCACGACAGCGGCACTTTGGGGGGTTTTGAGGGTGTTGAGGTTTCTTCCTTGAAAAGGCTTGACGTGAGTTGAACGGCGATGATAGGATGTGTAATCGGTTACGCACCGGTGTGTAACCGATTACTTTTCTCAACGCCCGGCGGCGTATTTCTCAGGCGGGCAGATGGCATCCGGCGCTACGGAAACCACGATCCACGACATAGCTCGACGGCTAAACGTCTCGTCGACCACGGTGTGGCGGGCCATAAACGGGCGGCAACGGGTCAGTCCCAAGACGAAGCAGCTCGTCCTGGACGAGGTCGAACGGACTGGTTATCGGCCGTCGCTGGTTGCCCAGAACTTGTCCTCGGGCCGCACGAGAACGCTGGGCGTTGTCGTTCCGACGATCGCCAACTCCGTTTATGCGGCACTCGTTCGAGCGATCGAGCAGAAGGCCTTCGACCGTGACTACAGCATCATTCTGTGTAATACGGACTTCGATCTCGACCGCGAGCAGCGGTATCTCGACCTGCTCATGCGGCGTCGCGTGGAGGGGGTGCTGCTGATTCCCTTCGTCAAGGAGACTGCGACCGTTAACGATTTCCACGTTCGGCGGCTGGTCCAGGCGGGCATCGAGGTCGTGTGCATGCAGCAACCGCTGCCGGCCAATGGCGTGCCCCAGGTAGCGCCCGACAATTTTGGCGCCGCCCGCGACATGACGCAGCATCTGGTGCGGCTCGGCCATCGGCGGATCGCGTTCTTGCATGGCGGGCTGCAAGCCTGGCACGCGTCGATGGGAGAGCGATTCGAGGGATACCGCGCCGCGCTCGCCGAAGCCGGACTGGCGGAGGATCCGGGCCTGGTCGTCGAAGCGTGTTCTTTCGAGTCGATCCTAGCCGGCGTCGAAGGCGCGTTCTACGCCGATCGAGTTCAGGCGTTACTGCAGAGCAAGGATCGACCAACGGCGGTCTTCGCCCCGGTCGACGTGCTGGCGATCAAAGTGATGGCCGTGTTGCGCGGGCTGGGAATGCGCGTGCCGGACGACGTGGCCGTGGCGGGATTCGATGACATCGTCATGTCTGCCTTCACCGACCCGCCGCTGACGACCGTGCGACATCCTTCGAGCGCAGTCGGTGGCCGCGCCGCGGAGTTATTGTTCGAGCGATTGGCCGAAGCCGGCGGGGTCAGGACGGATCTCGAGACGCCTAGATTGGAACGAGTACCATGCGAGTTGGTGATTCGCCGGTCGTGCGGCGCGGAGCCTGTTGAATAAAGGGACTGGCTCGCGGACCGACTCAGTAGCGGCAGTGAATCAGGTCCTTAGCGAGCGTGCCTGTTCCGTATTTCAACAGGTTGTTAGGCGGCCAAAAACATTTTGTAGGGTAACGTTGCCCACGCGAAGCCAGTTTTTTTCTCATTTTTGGAGCGGCAAGTCTCATGAAAACTCAGTTTTTCTACCATTCGTTAATGGCCGTCGTGCTGATGGCGGCCGCGGTTTCCGTCGCGGAGGCCGTGTCGCTGCCGATCGTCAATCCCGGCTTCGATTCGACGGTTCTTAACGCGGAAGGTTTCATTTTTGAAGACGTTTCCTATTTTCAAAATGACCCTATGCCCGATCACACCTTCACGCTCGAAGACATCAGTGGCAACGGAGATGAGATTTCCGCCATCGGGGACTCGGCCACCGGGGCGCAGATCTTTACGGATCCGCCGACGAACGCCGTGCCGGCGGCTGTGGGCATTGTGGGCTACACGGGCAGCCCTGGTTCCGGCGTCTTACGCGACTCGCGCGATTTTCTCCCCGGTAATGGTCCGACCGGGCCGGGCGCCTATATTAGCTACGCCGACGCAAATCCTCGGGGGATTTTTCAAACTCTCGTGGGCACCCAGTTCCAGCCCAACACGACCTACACGTTCACCGCCGAGGTCTCGGATCGCCGCTTTGGACCCGAAGACAACGTCGCGTTTCCCAGCGGCGGCACGGTCGTTCCCACGGGCATTCACCTGTCATTGGCTGGTAGTCTTGGCGGCGAGCAAACGACGGGAGTCTTTACCTTTACTCAGCCGCCTGCGGGAGGCACCAGCCTGGCGACGCTGGTGTTCACGACCGGTCCTGCGGGATCGCCAACTCCGAGCGAGCCGATGGGGGACATTACGCTCGTGATCAGGACTCAGGGACATAACCCGGGCCCGTTGACAGCCGCCACCCAGGTCGTGTTCGACAACCTCATGCTCGACGCTTCTCCCGCCGGGAGTCCCTTGACTGACGCCGATTTCGATGGCGATGGCGACGTGGACGGCGCCGACTTTCTCATTTGGCAGCGCGGCGTTGGCAGCGGCACGTCCCAATCCCAGGGCGACGCGAATTTCAGCGGTGCCGTCGACGGCGTCGATCTGGGCATCTGGAAGACGGAATTCGGCACGCCCCAATCACTCGTAGCGACAACGGCGATCCCCGAGCCGGCGAGTTGTGCATTGAGCCTCGTCGCCCTCGTGGGCGCCGCGGCTACTCGTCGACGGCTAGGCCGTGGGAGGTCAATGACCAACGGTGTTTGAACGAAACGGACTCGGAGCGAGGCAGGTCTGGTCCACTATCCCCTTTTTCACCTATGAGGTAACTAGTCTAATGAACATGCGAAGCGTGAAAATCTTGGTAGCGGCGGCGACTTTCGTTGCACTTTCCTCAGCGACGGCCTGGGCCGTTCAGGTGCCGATCATCAACCCAGGTTTCGACGCGACAGTCTTGAACGAGTTTATGTACGAGTCGGTCACTTACAACGCCGGCGATCCGATACCGGACCATGTGTTTACTTTGGAAGATATCAGCGGCAACGGCGATGAGATTTCCGCCATTGGCGACTCAGCCACCGGGGCTCAAATCTTTCAGGCGGGCGGGGTCTCGCCCGCGGCTGTGAGCATCGTTGGCTACACTGGCAGTCCTGGCAGCGGCATTCTGCATGACACCCGAGACTATCTCCCCGGCCAGGGTCCGACAGGGCCAGGCGCCTTGATGAGCTTCGCCGATAATAATCCGCGGGGGATTTTCCAAACGCTCGCGGCCGAGTATCAGCCCAATACGACCTACACGTTTACGGCCGAGGTCTCGGATCGCCGCTTTGGAGCAGGGGATAACGTCTCATTCCCCAATGGCGGCAGCACTGTTCCCACGGGCATCCACCTGTCACTGGCTGGTAGTCTTAGCGGCGAGCAGACGACGGGAGTCTTTACCTTTGCGCAGCCGCCTGCGGGAGGCACTAGCCTGGCGACGCTGGTGTTCACGACCGGTCCTGCGGGATCGCCAACTCCGAGCGAGCCGACGGGGAACATTACGCTCGTGATCAGGACTCAGGGATTCGCCGGGCTCGCCGCCACCCAAGTCGTGTTCGACAACCTCACGCTTGATGCGACGCCAGTCCCCGAACCTAGCGGCATCGCGCTGATGGCGTTAAGCATGCTCGGCGCAGTCACGGTGATTTCACGCCGTCGCCGTGCGGGAACGTGTTCCTCGGGCGTCGAGTCGGTACCATGAAATCTGAGGCAGAACATTGATGAAGCAAAGAATGCGGGGCTTGAGGCGCGCGCGCGCCAGCAGCGTCCTGCTGCTGGCGGGCGCTGCCGTTTTGTGCGCGACGGGATGCGGCGACGCGGGGCCCGAACGCGCTACAGTAACGGGGACCGTTCGCCTGAACGGCCAGCCCGTGAAGGCGGGCTCCATCGCGTTTTATCCTACCGAGGGAACGCGCGGACCGTCGGCTGGAGGCGCCATCGAGGACGGACGCTACCGAGTTGATTCGGCCAAGGGCGTGGTGGTTGGCAAGAGTCGCGTGCAGGTCAACTCCCTGCAAAAGTCCGGGCGAATGATCCCCGACGCGATCAATCCCAACGCGATGATGGAAGAGTACGTCGAAGCGATCCCGCCGCAATATAATTCGGAGTCGACGCTGATCCGAGAAATTGCCGTTGGCGAGAATCGCCTCGATTTCGATTTGACTGGCATGTAGTGCAATTGGAAACGCTTGAAGTCAATTGACCACGGAGACCACAGAGAAGAATGACGGATGAGAAAGTCGAACGAGTCGCCGGTGGTCGGGTTTTAGGCTTCCACCAGTCATGCGGGTTTAGTCACACGTCATTCTCTCCGACCTCAGTGTTCTCCGTGCCTCCGCGGTTTGTTTTTCTAGGCGTTGCGCTTGAGTGAATTGAGAGGAAAGCCATGGATCGTTCGCTAAAAAGTGCTCGACCGTCGAACCAGCCATCGGTTGCGCGCGGGTTTACGTTGGTAGAGCTGTTGGTGGTGATCGCCATCATTGGCGTCCTAGTGGCCTTGCTCCTCCCCGCGGTGCAGGCGGCGCGCGAGGCGGCCAGACGCGCTCAATGCCAGAGCAATCTCAAACAAGTAGGACTAGCGCTGCAGAATCACATCAGCACCAAAGGGAAGTTTCCGCTGGGCGCTCAGAGCGACAACGGCCAATTGTGGAATTACCCCCGCACGACGTTCATGATCCATTTGTACCCCTACCTGGAACAGTCGGCGCTTTACAATCAATACGATTTCAAAATACCGCTAGCGGGGACGGGCGCCGGCCAAGCGCTGTGGCATGAGACGATAAACTCGAACACGCCCACTTCTCCGACGGCTATAATCGTTCCGCTCTTGCAGTGCCCTAGCGACGATGGCGTTCAATTGATCGCGCTCACGGTCATCGGCACCAGCCCCACGAGTTACCAATCGACTTCGAACTACCTCGGGTTTTTCGGAATCGACAACGTGCAGCGGTTGAAGCGCGAGCTTTCCAATCCCAACGTAATGGATGCGGCGCCGCCTAACGGCAGACCTTACGGCGACCGACGCGCGGCCTTCGGTCTGAATTTCGGCGCCAAGCCGAGCCAATTCGAGGACGGCATGAGCAACACGATGGTGGTCGGCGAGTATTTGCGAGCGTCGGCCTCGGGCTCCAACGCGGCAAACGACTTGCGAGGCCAGATCTTCGCCGATCAACCGGGCTACAGCCAGGTTTTCACCAAGTTCACTCCCAACCCGTCGAATGAGGACATCATCTATCGGGAGTATTGCAACAGTCTTCCCGAGCAGAATCTGCCCTGCACTGACTCGGACCGGGGAAACTTCGATAGCGCCGCTTCGCGCAGCCGCCACCCCGGCGGCGTGATGGTGGTGTACGGCGACGGGTCGACGCACTTCGCCAGCGATAACGTGGATATCACGGTGTGGCAGGCAATTACGACCATCGCCGGTGGAGAGACCGAGACCGACTTCGGATCCTAATCGCCGCTGGGCTGAATTCGCCAAGCGGCTACAACTCCCGGTCCGCGTTGCGCTCAGATGTTGTAGGGAATGGCCGACGCCAAATTGGTTGCCCGGCCGCCCGAGCATCGCCGAGGGCTATGGCTGCGCCGTGGACATCGACCTGGAAAAGTTCTTCGACCGGGTGAACCACGACCTGCTGACGGGGCGCCTCGCCAAGCGCGTGAAAGACAAGGCCCTGCTCAAGCTCATCCGGGCATTCTTGAATGCCGGGGTGATGGAGAACGGGCTGGTAAGTTCGTCGGAAGAAGGGACGCCGCAGGGCGGACCCAACCCCGAGCCCTTTAGATTCGAAACGAGCAAGCGCCAAGTTATCTTGTCAACACGCCGAAGTCGCCTTGCAGGCTTCGCCAGACGGAGTGGATGTGATTGGCCGGGTTGCCGGCGGGGTCGGATTGGACGTTGACAAGTTCCAGTACGAACGTAGGACCTTGGATGCGGTAGGCATGGCCGACTCCCGGGCGCGTCGCCCCGTACCACGCGAAATAGACTTGGCCGAGACCTCGACCTTCGATTTCGTCGATGCGGGCTGCGGCGACTTCGGGGGCGAGGTGGCCGCAGTATTCGGCTAAGAGCGCCAGGAGCGTTTTTTTCTGCGAGTCGGTCATCTTGGCGGCGGGCAAGCCTTCGGGCGCAGAGCGCGGCGGCTGCGGCTCGCCGGCGGCGCGGTATTCTTGGGGGGCGACGTCGGCGACGATCGCGGCGGCGCGTTGCGACTGGTTGAGCGCGTTCAGCAGGTCGAACGCCAGTTGCTCCTCGTCGGCCAGCGTTCGCGTGCCTACTTTCGGTCCGCCTTCGACGAATACCTTCACCGTCGCGGGGTTGGCGCCCCAGAAGCTGGGCGTGTCGCCGACGACCTGGCCGTTACGGATGACGAAATTTAACGAGCAGTGGTGGCCCTCGAAACTCCAGCCCCACGTACCCCGGTTGCCGGGCTCGCCGAAGATGGTAAGAAAGTAGCGGAGCGGATCGCGAAGGTGGCCGCCGGCGAGATTCTTCTCGCCCTCGCGAAGATTGTTTTCCAGCGACACGATTCGTAGCGCTTTCTCCATCCCTTCTTCGCTGAGCGCTGCTTGGAGCAGCGCCAGGCAGAGCGCGCGCTGCTCGTCCGAGAGATCGCGCAACTGAAGCCCCTTGCGCTGGGGCTTTGGAATGTTGTGCCATTCGAGACGCCGCGGATCGTCGAAGGTTATGACGGCTTTAGATTCCTGCTCGCCGTTAAGCGATGCGACGAACTTCTGCGCGGCCTCGGCCATGGCGCTGCTCGTTGAAGCGGTAGCTGCGGGGGCGTCCTTTGCGTCGACCGCGCGGCAGATGAAGAAAGCGATCAGGGCGAGCAATGATCGGGTTAGCATTGAACGGGTCTCCAAAGACATAGCGTGTTTGGTCAGGAGTCAGCAGTCAGGAGTCAGGAATCGGGGCGAGGTGGAAGGTCAGTGTTTTCTGACTCCTGACTCCTGAAGGCGTGTCGGCCGGCGGCTCCCTCATATCGGTCGGCGCCGGGGCGACGGGAATCCAGCCGCGGGTGGCGTAGTCGACGCCGACGAGCGACAGGAGGATCGCGAGCCACACCAGGCCCGCGAAGACGGCGATCCAGGTGAGCCGCGGCGAATAGAGAACGTGCATGAAGAAAAGCACGACCAGCGTCGCCTTGGCGAAGGCGATCGCGAGCGCAACGGCGAGGTTCATTCGGCCCAGCGGCACGAAGGCCACGCCGACCGTGACTGCCAGACCGAGTAGGAGCAGCAGGTACACGACGATGTACGTTCGCAGCGTGGGTTGGGCGGTGGTCAATGGCTGCGGTCCACGAGGTACAGCAGGGGGAACAGGAAGATCCAGACGAGGTCGACGAAGTGCCAGTAGAGGCCGACGATCTCGACCGACAAGAAGTTGCCGCCATCGTAGCGGCCGCGAAGCGCTGGCGAAATGAAAAGCGCGAGGATCGCGATGCCGAGAATCATGTGGACGGCATGGATGCCCGTCATGACGAAGTACAGGCCGTAGAAGAGTCGCGTCGGTCCCAGTTCTTCGGCGGGGCCGTTGAAGTTCAGCGGCAAGCCAAGCAGCGGCATGAGGCCCTGCTCGTACTTGTGGTGGTATTCGTAAAACTTGACGCCCAGGAACAGCGTGCCGAGGATCATGGTCAGGACGATCAACAGGCCCGCTTGGCGCGAGCGCCCGAGATGAGCGGCGCGCACGGCGAGCGCCATCGTCAGGCTGCTGCTGAGCAGCGCGAACGTATTGAACGTGCCGAGGGTTTCGTCGAGTTGCCGGCTGGCTTGGGCGAAGGCGTCGGGGTAGTTGACTCGGTACACCATGTAGATCGCAAATACGCCGCCGAAGAACATCACCTCCGTGACGATGAACACCCACATGCCCAGGACGCAGCTTTCATACTGCTGCTCCCAGTCGTCGAAGTGATGGGCGACGTTCATTCTTTTCGCCTCTGCGACGTTCATTCTGTTCGCCTCCGCGACGGCCGGCTCACTCGTTGTCGACCGAGGGGACTTCATCGGGATTGCTGCAGGGGTACTCATAGGCTTCCCAGGTGACGATGGGCGTCTGTGCAAAGTTGTGCTTAGGCGGCGGCGAGGGGGTCGTCCATTCGAGACCGACGGCGTTCCACGGATTGGCGGACGCGCGTTTGCCGTATTTGAGCGACCACAGAAGGTATGTGAAGGGGAACAGGTACGCGATTCCCAGGATCGAGGCGCCGGCGGACGACATGACGTTCAAGACTTGAAAGCCATCGTCGTACACGTGGTACCGCCGCGGCATGCCGAGGTAGCCGAGGATGAACTGCGGGAAAAACGTGAGGTTGAACCCGACGAACACCAGCACGGCCGAGAAGCGACCCCAACCCTCCGGGTACATGCGGCCGGTCATCTTGGGCCACCAGTAGTGGATGCCGCCGAGGTACGCCATGACGGCGCTTCCCACCATGATGTAATGGAAGTGCGCGACGACGAAATAGGTGTCGTGTACGTGGACGTCGATGCCCATGGCCGATAGGAACAGCCCGGTAAGTCCGCCGACGGTAAAGAGGCCGATGAAGCCTAGCGCGTAGAGCATAGGAGTTTGGAAGGTGATCGACCCGCGGTGCAGCGTTGCGGTCCAGTTAAAGACTTTGATCGCCGAGGGAATGGCGATGAGCAAACTGAGAATCGAGAAAATCATGCCGGCGTACAGGCTTTGGCCGGAAACGAACATGTGATGTCCCCAAACCAGAAACCCGAGCACGGCGATCGCGAGGCTAGCGTACGCGACGAAACGGTAGCCGAAGATGCGGTTGCGCGAGAAGGCGGCGATAATCTCGCTCTGCACGCCCATCGCGGGCAGCACCATGATGTACACGGCTGGATGGGAGTAGAACCAGAACAGGTGTTGAAACAGGATCGGATCGCCGCCGAGCTTGGGATCAAAAATGCCGATGCCAAGGCCGCGCTCGAGGGCGACCAGCAAGAGAGTGATCGCCAGTACGGGCGTGCCAAGGACGAATATCAGGCTGGTAGCGTAGTGGGCCCACACAAAGAGCGGGAGGCGAAACCAAGTGAGCCCGGGGGCCCGCATTTTGTGCGTAGTGACGATAAAGTTCAGCCCAGTGAGAATTGACGAGAACCCCGTGATGAAGATGCCCACGGCGGTGGCCATCACATAGGTATTGCTGTAGGTGCTGCTGTAGGGCGTGTAAAACGTCCAGCCGGTGTCGACGCCGCCGGCGACGGTGACGTACAGCGTGAAGACGCCCCCGATCATGAACAGGTACCAGCTCAGCAGATTCAGCCGCGGGAAGGCAAGGTCGCGGGCGCCGATCATCAGCGGCAGCAGGAAGTTCCCCAGAACGGCGGGAATCGACGGCACCAGGAAGAAAAAGATCATGATGATGCCGTGGAGCGTGAAAAGTTTGTTGTAGGTCTCCGATTCGACGAGGTCCGCCTGCGGCGTCATCAGTTCCAGGCGAAACAGCACGGCCGCGGCGCCGCCCAAGAAAAAAAAGAGGGTGACGCCGAGGAGATAGAGAATGGCGATTCGTTTGTGGTCGACGGTGAAGAGCCACGATTTGACGGTGTACGAAGTGTTAAGATAGTTGCGAGGCTGCCCCTCGGGGAGCGCGGCGGAGATGGGTTTCGGTTCGGCAACGGTGCTCATGGCTGCTCCCCTCCGTTCGAGGGAGGGGACTCAGAAGCGCCGTCCAGTGATTTAATGTAGGCGATGAGGTGCAGTACGGCTTCTTCGTCGACTTGGCCTTCAAACGGCGGCATGATCGGTTCGTAGCCGGCTACGACTTTTGCCGCCGGTCGGAGGATCGACTCGCGGAGGTAGGCGTCGTCGGCGATTGCGGAACCGCCGTCGGCGAGCGCAATCGGCGTCATGTAAATGTCTTCGAGCACTGGCCCGCGCGATTGGACGCTACCCGCCTGATGACAGGTGGCGCATTGGTACTGTTCGAACAGCTTGGCGCCGGTCATCTCGGGCGGTTCGTCCCCGCCGCCGCCGGCCAGCCACTCGGCGAAGTCGCCGGGCGACTGCGCGATGACGCGGCCAATCATCCGCGAATGGTTCGTGCCGCAGTATTCGGCGCAGTTCAGCCGGTACTCGCCGGGCTCGGTCGCCTCGAACCACAGCGCCGTGTAACGCCCGGGCAGCACGTCTTGCTTCACACGGAAGGCGGGAACGTAGAGGCTGTGAATCACGTCTTGGCTGATCATCGTCAGTCGTACGGGTTGATTGACGGGGACGTGCAGCACGTCGATTTCACGCCGGCCGCTGGCGTGCTGAAATTTCCACATCCACTGCTTAGGGACGACGGTGATCGGCATCGTCCCGGCTGGTGGACGCACGAGGAAGAAGCAGACCTTGGCGCCCCACACGAAGATGAACATCAGAATCGGCAGCGACACGATCATCCAGGTCAGTTCCATGCGGATGCTCGTCGGAAGCTGCGTGCGATCGACACGATTGTTACGGCGATATTTCACGGCGAAGTAGATCACCAGCGCGGCTACAACCAAGGTGAGCAGGAGCGACAGACCGACCATGAACAGCGTCAGCCGATCGACGGCCGGGGCCGCCGTCGAAGCCGATTCGGGGAATAATTCGAACTCGGTGTTCATGGCGTGGGGTCGAGGGTCGAGGGCCGAGAGTCGAGGGCTGAATGGGGACGGTCGAGTGTCGAGAGTTGAGTGTCTAGAGCCGGACCGATATGAGTTTGTTCTGGCTCTCCACCCTCGACTCTCGACCCTCGACTTCTTTTCTCACGGCGGATCGAGACGCCAATAAAACAAGCGATGCCAGCGACGGTGAGGACGCCGCCGGCGCGGATCACGCGCATGATCGCCAGGCCATAGCGGCCGGTGAGCGGATCGTAGTGAAAGCAGTACAGCAACAGCTCGTCGACCGGCGAGCCGATCTCGCCGGCGGACGCTTCGACCAAGCCAAGTCGAACGTCGCGGGTGGGGTAGTCGATTCCGTAGAAGTATTTCGAGACGCGGCCACGGGGCGTCAGCACGACAATGCCGCTGGCATGGGCGAACTGGTTGGTGATCGAGTCGAATTGATACTGAAAGCCGACGCTCTCGGCCACGGCGGCGACGGACTTCGCATCGCCGACGAGAAAGTGCCATCCCTTTCCGTCGGCGTCGTGGTCGAACGCATGGACGACAGCTTGCTTCTTCGCGGCCGCTAGCTCGGCGACGTCGGTCGGATCGAAGCTGACGACGACGATTTCGATATCGCGACCGGGCTGGAAGTCGATCCCCTGCACGGTGCGGGCGACGCCGTTGAG
The DNA here is from genome assembly GCA_041750715.1 of Lacipirellula sp. GTDB lineage: Bacteria > Planctomycetota > Planctomycetia > Pirellulales > Lacipirellulaceae > Lacipirellula. The sequence goes on along the minus strand of JBGSYU010000457.1, from coordinate 10,170 downwards.
GACCTGGTTGCAGAGCATCGGGCAGCGGTAGTAAGCAAGCACGAAGATTGTGGGCCGGCCGTTCATGCATTCTATTAGCGTGACATTTTCGCCGCGATCGTCGGTGAAGCGTAGGTCGACGGGGACTTGGTTATTCAGACGTTGTTTGAATTCAACCTGTTTGAGGAAGGCCGCCTGAGGCGGCTCTAAAGGTTCGGCGGGTTCGGCGGCTAGCGTGTTTGCCGCGAGGGCGAGGGGGATCGCTAAGCCGCTAGCGATTGAAAGAAGCGTTTTTGGGATTCTCATGGTGTGCCAACTCCTTCGGCCGTTTCAACGGGGAGCCATTCGGGGAGGCCGTTTTCGGCAATGATCGAGAGCGCCTGGTCAATTGGGATGCGGGCGATGCCGCGGTCGCGGTCGATCCACTGGGTGGCGCTGAGCAGCTTCGATTCACCCTGGCGAAACGATTCCAAATCTTGTCGCGGCACAACCTGTAGCAGCGGCGCGGGCGTGGGCGGGTTGGACTGTGCGAGCGGCGTCGGCGGCGGGTCGTTTACCAGCGCCTGGCTTTCAAAGAAAGTGAACAGCCAGGCGACAATGCCGCTGACTACGAGCAGCGACACGGCAAGCGTTGCGAGAAACATCAGCAGCGGACGAATCGCGACGTCGCTGTGTTCGTACTTGCGATCGCTCGTTTGCGGCGGCACAGGCGTTGACAGGGGTTCACCCATGACGGACCTCCCCGCTGCCGGCGATGCCGGGCGGCGTCATGCGCGGCAGGATGACCATGAACGCGATCCACCATACCCCTCCGATCGCCGCGGTCAGGCCAAGGTCGAGCCAAGGAACGAAGGAAGGGCGGCCGCGCTGGACGGCGGGCTCGACTTGCCAGACGACTGTTATCCATTCTGCAACGAGCAGGACGATGGCGATGGCGCCAAGTCGCATCGGATCGCGCTTCCAATTTCGACTTAAGAGCATCGCGAACGGCAGGATGAAATGGAGAAACACGATCGCGAGGGCGACCCATCCCCAGCGGCCGTCGAATCGTTTGATGTACCAGACGACTTCTTCGGGCAGATTTCCATACCAAATGATGAAGAATTGCGAGAACGACACGTACGCCCAAAACATGGTGAAGCCGAGCATGAGCTTGCCGAGGTCGTGGAGCGCGTCGATGGGGTATTCGTCGCGGTCCTCGTCCACGGCTGGCAAACGCCGCGCTGCGGCCGTTGCAATCAGCACGGCGAACGCCAAAGCAGCCAAGCCCCAGGAGCCGAACCAGATGACGCCGTAGATGGTGGAGAACCAATGGGGCTCGAGCGACATGATCCAGTCGATGGATGCGAACGTGACGGCGAGTCCATGCAGCGCCAGGCCTTGGCCGCTGATACGACGGATACGACGCTCCGCGACCTTGTTCAGCAGCGGCGAGGTCCGCGCTTGCCAGGCCAGCAGTGCGAGAAGACCCAGCCAAACGGCAAAATAGATCGCCGTTCTAATCTGGAAGAAATCGACGTTTAGGTAGGCCGCCTTGTGCTTCAGTACAGGGTCGTGCGCGACGTGCGATGGATCGGCCCATTCGTAAAGCCGCTGCGGCTGGAGGATGATCGGCAAAGACAGAAGAGCCATAAGCGGCAGCACGCCGGCCGCGGCCCGCAGGATCGGGCGAATGAGATCACCCCATTTGCCCCCCGTGAGATTGTGCAGCAGCAGGAGCGACAAGCTGCCCAAGCTCAGTCCGACCCAATAGAGCCAGGCGACGAGGTAGCAGTAGTAGAGTTGCTCGGGCGCGCGGATCCAGCCCGTCCACCCAACGACGGCGCCGACGGCGATCGCCGCAACGGCGATCACTAGCGTCAACGCAGAGCCTTGGCGGGATTCTGGCAATGTCACGGGAAGCTCAACGGCGGGGTGGATTCCAATTTCTGTCGCACGTCTTCAGGCAGGCTGTCAGCCGATGCGTGCTGACTCAATTGCAACGCGCGAATATACGCCGCAATGGCCCAGCGATCCTCGGGCGGTACCTGCATCGCGTACGACGGCATCGCGCCGAAGCCGCTGGTCATCACGTCGAACAAGTGGCCGATCGGCGCGCCGCGGAGGCGGTCGCTGTGGAAGGTGGGCGGCTGGCGGTAGCCGCGCTGCACGACCATGCCGTCGCCGTCGCCCGTACGAGCGTGGCAGACGCTGCAGTAGATATTGAAGCGCTCCTGGCCGCGGTTTAACAGCGCGGGGGTGAGCTCCACTGGTAAGGTTGTCGTGAGTTCACCGTCGGAACGGCCGGTGTGCAGCACGTCGTCAGTCGGCGGCGCGCCGTACTGGATCGTGCCTGGCACGAGCGGGCGGGCCGAGCGGCCGTCGTCGAAGAAAGTGCTAGGCTCCAACGCTTCGTAGCGCGGCTGATTGTACATATCGTCGTGACAGCCGGTGAGTGCAGCCACGGTAATGGCCATGGCAATAACGCGAGTCAAGTTGAGGTTCTTACTTGCCATGAATGGAGAGCGTCAATACTCAACGAGCTGCACATGGGTGCTGCCGATGCGCCCGAGGAGGTCGCTCGCGCTGGAAACGTCGAACTGAGGATCAGTCGCCTCAATGCACAGGAAGAATCTATTCTGCGACGCGAGATTAAACTCCGGCACGTTGAACAGCGGATGATAGGGCCGCGGCAGGCCGTTCAGCGCGAGCATGCCGAGCACCGCCGAGAGCGCGGCGCCGAGGATCGTCAGCTCGAACGTCACCGGAATGAACGCCGGCCAGGTATGCAGTGGCCGGCCGCCGATGTTCAACGGGTAGCTCACGACGACCATGTAATACTGCATGAGGTATCCGATCAGCCCGCCGCAGATGCCGCCGATCAGCACGATTAGCGGCAGCCGCGAGCGTCGGGCGCCGAGGGCGTCGGCCAAGCCTTCAACCGGGAACGGCGAATACGCGTCCATCCGCCGATACCCCGCTTCATACGCCGCGCGGGCCGCCGCCGTCAGATGCTCGGCCGAGGGGAACTCACCCAGCACACCGTAGATGCGCGGCATGTCGTCGACGACGTGGCGGTCACCCATCGTGTTCTTCCTCCGTGCGATGCACCAACTCGCGCATCTCGAAGATCGAGATCATCGGCAGGAAGCGGATGAACAGGAACAACAGGAAGAAAAACAGTCCGAGCGAACCGACGAACGTGCCCCAGTCCCACACGGTGGGGTAGTACATCGCCCATGACGAGGGCAGATAGTCGCGGTGCAGGCTGGTCACGATGATAACGAATCGCTCCAGCCACATGCCGATGTTCGCGACGATGGCGATCACCCACAGTGAAATCGGATTAATGCGGATGCGGCGAATCCACAGGAGTTGGGGGACGAGTACGTTGCATAGGATGAGCGCCCAGTACGCCGGCGCATAGGGACCGATTGCGCGGTTTTCGACGACGTACTGCTCGAACGTGTTCGCGCTATACCAGCCGAAAAAGACTTCCATCACGTACCCGTAGGCGACCATCAGCCCGGTAGCGAGCATGACTTTGGCCATATTTTCAAGGTGCCGCTCGGTGATAAAGTCCTGCAAACCATAAGCGGCCCGCAGCGGAATCGCCAGCGTGAGCACCATCGCGAAGCCGGAATAAATGGCGCCGGCCACGAAGTAAGGCGGGAAGATCGTGTTGTGCCAGCCGGGGACGATGGAAGTGGCGAAGTCGAATCCGACCACGGTATGCACCGAAACGACCAGCGGCGCCGCGATGCCGGCGAGCAGCAAATAGGCCGCGTCGAAGCGAAGCCAGTGTCGAGCGGAACCGCGCCAGCCCATCGCCAGGATGCCGTAGACGACGCGGCCAACGCGGCTTTGCGTGCGGTCGCGTAGCGTCGCAAGATCGGGAATGAGGCCGACGTACCAAAACAGGAGGGACACTGTGAGATAGGTCGACACCGCGAACACATCCCACACCAGGGCGCTGCGGAATTGCGGCCACAGTCCCATCGTATTGGGATACGGCAGTAGCCAGTAAAACACCCAGATGCGACCCAAATGGAGCAGAGGGTAGAGGCCCGCGCAGGCGACGGCGAACAGCGTCATCGCCTCGGCGAACCGGTTGATGCTGGTGCGCCAGGACTGGTTGAACAGCAGCAGCACCGCGGAGATGAGCGTTCCAGCATGACCGATGCCGATCCACCACACAAAGTTGAGAATGTCGAGTCCCCAGCCAACGGGAATGTTGTTGCCCCAGATGCCGATGCCTGTGGCGATCAAGTACGTCACGCAGACCATCAGCACGTTGACGAAGAACAGCGAGATGCCAAAGCCGACCCACCAACCGCGCGTCGTGCCGCGGGTGAGGACGATGGCGCTGATCTGGTCGGTGACCGAAGTGAACGTGTGGCCCGGCGCAAGCACCGGCGAGCCGGGCGAGCCGTGAAGTTCGGCCGCCGCGGGGGGTTCGGCAATCGGTTTGACTGAAATCGCCATGCGATAAGCTAGCCGAGCGCCGGGTTGGGGTTGCGGAGGCGAACGAGGTAGCTGGTGCGAGGCTGCGTGCCGAGTTCGCTGAGGACGCCGTAGTTTCGCGGGTCGGCCTTCAATTTCGCAACGCGGCTCTTGGGATCGTTGACGTCGCCAAAGACGATCGCCTCGGAGGGGCACGCTTGCTGGCAGGCCGTTTCGAGCGAGCCATCGGCTATCACGGGCGGTGCGCCGCTTTCGACCGCCGACTTCTTAGCGTCGATGCGGGCGTGGTTGATGCGCTGCACGCAGTAGGTACATTTCTCCATGACGCCGCGGCTGCGAACGGTGACTTCCGGGTTGCGCAGCAGCTTGAGCACCGGCGTTTCTTCGTCGGTGTACTGCAAGAAATTGAATCGGCGAACTTTATAGGGGCAGTTGTTCGAGCAGTAGCGCGTGCCGATGCAGCGGTTGTAGGTCATCTCGTTGAGACCTTCATCGCTGTGGGTCGTCGCGGCGACGGGACAGACCACCTCGCACGGCGCCTTTTCGCAATGCTGGCACAGCATCGGCTGGTGAATCGCCTCCGGGTCTTCGGGCCGGCCGGCGTAGTAGAGGTCGAGTCGCAGCCAGTGCATCTCGCGGCTGAGAACGACTTGCTCCTTGCCGACGATGGGGATGTTGTTCTCCGCCTGGCAAGCGATGACGCACGCGTTGCACCCCATGCACTTCGATAGGTCGATGGCCATGCCCCAGGCGAATCCGTCGTACGGCACGTCCGGCAACAGCGAGGGCAGGGGGTGGTGAGCCGCGGCGGGAAGGACCGACTGCGGATCGGCGGCGAACTGCGCTACCGTGGCCTGATGGATGATGTTACGGCCTTCGAACTCGTGGTGCTTTTGCGTGCGAGCCAGTTCGCTGCGTTTCCCGGTTTTGGCGATCTTGGCTCCGCGTGCGACGTAGCCGCCGTTGGCCGGGCGGAACATATAAGCGTTGAAGCCAAGGCCGGTGCCAATCCTGCCGGCACGGGTGCGGCCGTAGCCCAGGTAGCAAGTGACGCAGCCCTCGGCGTGGCCGGGCATGATGCACGCGGGCGCCGTGACGGACTGCCCGTTGCACTCGAGGCGAACGACATCGTCCGTTTCGATGCCGAGCCGCTGCGCATCGGCGGGCGCCATGAGCACGGCGTTTTCCCAGGTGAGCTTGGTGAGCGGCTTGGGCAGTTCCTGCAGCCAGCCATTATTGGCACAGCGGCCGTCGCCGATTGACGGGTCGGGGGCGAGGATCAATTCGAAGGTGTCGGAGTTGGCGTCGGCTTCGGACGGCGCTAAGCCGCTAGCGGCGGATGGTTGGAGCGTCGGCGTGATGGTGGCCGGCTGCGAATCGGCGATGACGCCGTCGCGGAGCGCGGCGTGCCACCGCATGTCAAAGTCGTCGCCAAACGCTTCCTGCCAAGTGGCTCGGACGAGATCGTAGCTCGACATGGGCGCCGGGTCGATGAGAGCCGACAGCACTTCATGCACCGTTTTGCCTTCGTACAGCGGTGCGATCAGCGGTTGGACAATCGCGGCCGTGCCATCGTACGCGCGGGCGTCGCTCCAGGATTCAAGGTAGTGCGTTGCCGGAATATGCCACGGGCAGAGTTCGGCCGTTTCGTCTTGGTACAGGCCGTAATGAACCGCGAGGCGTGCCTGACGCAGGGCCGTGCCGAATTGCAACGCGACCGGCGCATCGTAAACGGGATTCGCGTCGAGGATGAGGAGCAAGTTGACCGCGTCGGCGTTCAGGGCGTCAGTGAGTTCGCGCAGTGCGGATGCGCCGTCGACGGTCTCGCCCGCGGGAGGCGCGATAAAGGTCACCGTCTGGCCCACATTGCCGAGGGCGTCGTTGATCGCGTGGACCAGTGACTGAACACTTGCCGGCAGGTGCGAACCAGGCACGACGATCGAACGACCGCGATGGGCTTGCAGATCGCTGGCCACGGCGCTGAGCCACTTTGCGTAAGCACCGTCGGTTGGGGTAGCTTCATCTACTCCCGGTACGCCTATCCGGCTCGCGAGCGATCGGGCAAATGCTTCCATGCCACTGGGGCGAAGCCGCAAGCGGTGGTCGGCGGCGGCGCCGGTGGGAGTGTACGCCGATTCGATCGCATATAACCGATTCGGAGCGCCTTCGCTCTCGACGCCCCGGCGGCTCATGAAGTCGTGGGCGTATCGCACGGCGCCGCCGCCCGCACAAAGAAAATCGGCGTCGATCGCGAGCACCACGTCGGCGGCTTCGAATCGGTAGACCGGCTGCACATCCTCGCCCAGCGCCGCAATGGCGGCCGACCGCGCGGCGTCGCGTCCCGCGGGCTCATATGAATGCCACTTCGCTTGCGGGTATTTTGCAATAAGTGCCGCCCGCTGCCGTGCGAGCGTGGGGCTGGTCGATGGCGGGCTTAGAATATGTACGCCCGTCCCTTTGGGGGCCGAAGCGAGTGCGCCGCGGATGGCCCCGAGCAAGTCGCCCCAAGTGGCAATCACGCCGAGCCGGGCGACGGTTTGCGAACGATCGGGATCGTACAGCGTTAGCACCGATGCCTGGGCCATCGCGTCGGTGGCGCCGAGGCTCGCGGGATGCAGCGAGTTGCCTTCGACCTTCGTCGGGCGACCCATGTGGCTGGTCGCGACCACGCCGATGGCGCCGTCGGACCGCGGCATGGCCGTGGCGAAGTGCAGCGGCACGCCGGGCGTCATGCCCTCGGGCTGTCGAACGTATGGCATGATGGCTTCCGGCGGCGGCGACGAGCAGCCTTGCGCCCCGGCAAGCGCCAGCGACGCGCCCATGAGTTGCAAGAATCGCCGGCGGTCCGCCACGCTCTCATCCCAAACGGACGCGTGACGTGGAAACTCTTGCGCAAGTCGAGCCGCAAAGTCGGGATCGCCGGCGAGCTCTTCGAGGCTTCGCCAAAACTGCGGCAACTCGCGCGGAGCGCCTGCAAGTTGGACCAGTGTCGGCGATTTATTCGGGCAACTCACGGCACATGCTTTCTGGAATACGCGCTCCCGTGGCGTTCGGCTCGCTTCACCGATGACACACGGAGCAATTGGTCCCGCTGGCAATGTTGCGTATCTTCACGAGGTCTAACTTGCCGTTTGCGATCTTCGCAGACGATGCAACAGTCGGCGTCGGCTCCGGCCAGTCGCTCATGGAAAACACCATGTCGCGCGGCCGAAGGTGCGGCGCTGGATCGCGATGGCAGTCGACGCACCATTGCATGTGGAGCGTCTCGACGCGCCACATGAGCGGCATGTTGTCGACCCGGCCGTGGCAAGCGATGCAGCCCACGCCCTTGCTAATGTGGATGCTGTGGTCGAAGTAGACGTAGTCAGGCAAATCGTGGACCCGCGTCCATGGGATCGACTGGCCCGTGCGGAAGCTGGCCCGCACGGCTTCAAGCTTGGGGCTGTCGGCCCAAATTTGCGAGTGGCACTGCATGCAGATCTGCGTGGGGGGAATGCCGGCGAAGGAGCTACTTTCCACCGACGTGTGGCAGTAGCGGCAATCAATCCCGAGCCCGCCGACGTGATGCTCGTGGCTGAATTCGACCGGCTGCGGCCGAACAACGCCGACCTGCGTGTAGTAGGACGAGCGATACAGCAGCCAGAGAAGCCAGCCGACGCCGGCCAATATGAACACAGCGCCAAAAATGCTGGCGCGCGAGATCGTGTTCATGCTGGGGTGAAAGATCTGGGGCATCAGTCCGACGCGAATCGCTCCGTCGTGAGGGCGTGCCGCCGCTTATTCACGTATCTTGCGCGTTATGGCCCCTCTTTCAAGGGGGGAGCGCCGGGTGCAAAAGTCGTTCCGAGTTATTCGTAGGATGGGTTTGCCGCGCAGCAAAAACCCATCACAACTTGAATCGCACGCGATGGCTTTCCGCTGCGCGGCGAAGCGGGTAGCGGGTAGCCACGGTTGTCGTACTCGCCTACCGAGGCCGCGTCAGCGGTAGGAGGCTTTCTCGTCCGTGGACTGCCACGCTCTTTTGAACGAGGACGGACTGAGCCTTAGAAAACCTCTCGCGGCTTCGCCGCGCAGGTAGACGAGTACGTCAATCTGGGCCACCCGCGTTACTTTTCTCTCGACCACAACGACTTAAAGCAATCGAGCCGACTGAGTGACCAGTCCTCAGAGACGTTCGCCTCCGACGCTGACCAGCATCGTACACCACTTGTCGTTATCGAACGAGTATTTCGGCTTTGCCGAGTCGATTAGCAGCTGCCGGTGTAGCTCCAACTCCGGTCGTTTCCTCAGGAGAAGATTTACCGCCTCTACTCCCGTCGCTTGCCTGAAATACAAGGAGGGCGGCGGATCGTCGTTGCCGACGCCGGAATTTACCGCTTGCGAACTGCGAAGGCTGCTGACGAATTGATTGAACTCGCGAACGGCCATCTGAGATAGATCGTGTTTACTCATGCCTCCATTCTACACCTGTCGCTTGTGCGTTGGTATACTGCCGTCCCTCCCGCTCGATTCCGGGCGTGTAATTAGGCTTGGTCTCTGGTCAGGGGAACCGCCGCGTGAGCACGATCTTCGCAATGTTGGCATTACTGGTTTGTGCTGCAATCGCAAGCGGCCTATTCGCGGTCATCGCACTCAATCTTGCGGGCTTTCCGGGTGCGATGATGGCGGGCGCGCCGGGGCAGCGCACCCTAAAACGGTTTTATTTCGGGACTGTAGTCGCTGCCCTTGGGCAATCATACGTCTACCTTGCCTTCACCGCTTTTGTCGTAGCTTGGACATTTTATAAGACGCAAGGGGACGACATCACCGGATGGTTGCTTTGGCCCGTCGCCTTTTTGGCGGCGATCATCCCAATATTGATAAATTGGGTCCGTGCGAAGGTGGAAAACGATGCGGAAAAGTCACAGCACGCCAATCCCCAGGTTGAGGCGTTGAACATTACTTTACTAATCGCTCTAGTTGGCTTTTTCGTCTTTGCGTTCATGCCGAGTGTTATGTCCGCCGGATGGGGTTGGGTGCCTTACGTCGGCAGTTGACCCGCCGCCCCGCGAAGCGTCCTGCGGTTAAGTCGGTAGGATGAGCTCGCCGCGCAGCGGTACCCGCCACGATCGCCAGCCCCATCGATGGTCGCGGAGTGCCGCCGACCCAGCCTACCCACTATTTTCTTGTCGAATGTGGCCGCGCGTTTTGCTACTATGCGACTCGCCGTCGTCCCTCGGGTCGGCGCCGTCCGTCTTTGGCAATTCAACGCTATACGCTCCAACCTCGCGCTCGCGGTGCGCGCCAACCACGCCCGAATTCTGTCGCGACAAAATCAATTTGTCGCCCCGAAAACCGTGGTCAACTGTCGTCGCCGCAAGGACTTAGAATTCTGTCGCCAAAAATGCACTTCACGATTGAATACGCCGACGCGCCGCGACTGGCGCAACCTTGGCGTCTCGCAGCAGTAGGTTGAAGCTATGAGAGAAGCGCGAGCGACTAGACTTCCAGCAGCAGCCGGGCAGGCGCTTCGATCGTTTCCTTGATCCGGCGCAGAAAAGTGACGGCTTCGCGGCCATCGACGATGCGATGGTCGTACGTCAAAGCGACGTACATCATCGGTCGTACGACAACCTGATGATCGACAGCCACCGGGCGATCCTGGATCGAGTGCATCCCCAGCACGCCGCTTTGCGGCGGGTTGACGATCGGCGTCGACAGCAAGGAGCCGTAGACGCCGCCGTTGGTGATGGTGAAGGTGCCGCCTTG
>JBGSYU010000456.1:0-1570 GCA_041750715.1 Lacipirellula sp. | reverse complement strand
GCGTGCCGGTGCTCGTCAAGCGTGGCGATCGGGAAATGTCGCTCGACCTGGTCGTCGCCGCGAAGCCCGGCCGCGCTCGCGAGGTCGAACCCGCGGGGCAGTTTCAGCAAGCCACCTGGGAGGCGTTCGGCCTGATCCTGTCGCCGGAACCCGCCCGCACGCTCCGCGACCGTGGCCTGCCCTTGGACGGCGGCATGCGCGTCGTCTCGGTAAAGCCCGGCAGTTCGGCCGCTACCCAAGGCGTGGCCAAAGGCGACATCCTCGTCCAGATACACCGTTGGTACACCACCAGCGAAGAGGACGTGAACTTCATCCTGAACCGCGCCGACCAAGTCGCCAAGCTCGGACCCGTACGGTTCGACATCGTCCGCGGCAACGAGCGCTTCTTCGGGCAGTTGGCGCTGAATGGAACAGATGAGAGTACGCGGCGTTAGTCGATTTCACTAGCTCCACTCTGTGACCGACCATACTGACACTAATCGATCAGATTCACTCACGTCATAAATGACGACCAGCGCGCCTCGATAAGAATCCGAAGTTCGCCCTCTCTCGAATCGCCTGCCATGAGAGGGTCGTCGGCGAGTTGACGTGCGATCGCATTTGAAGAGCGGGCGATACCATTGCGATCTGACGACTCTAACCATAGTTCCGCAAGTTGATCATCTGCGGAGGGGAGGTAGGTAACCGTCCACTTCATTTTTGTCCTAATCGCTGCCAAATTTCTTCTAAGGAACAGCCGCCAGTTTCCGAGCGTCGCCGCTCCATTTCTTCCTCACTGTAAGGAATCACGAAGGAATCATACAACTTCTTCCGATAGACGGCGTCGGGAACGTAGCGTCCCACTACCTGACCGCTTGAGTCACATAATTCTAGCGGTTCTAACATTCCGCCAAGCTTCTTTTCCAACAAATCGTCGACTTCGATTTGCGTCATGTCCAACCCTTTCCAAAGAACACAAAATCGCATCGTCTAATTATACGGCCGATTACTAACAGTTGCTCACAGATTTTATGGCGTCCCTACCGCGCCTCGGCGATGTCTGCCGGTTGGGCGGGCAGGTCCACGGTCGGCGATTCTTTCGATGACGGCGGTTGCTCGGCGAGGGAACGGACGCGCAGGACGAGGGCAGGCGTTTCGCCAAATCCGCCGAGTTCAGTAAGGCGGCCCACGAAGCGAACTCGCTCGCCTGGTTGCACGCGAGCGAACCTGTCGGCGGCCGCCTTCTCGGGCATGAGTACGAGGGAAAACGGCTCGGCAACCGTAAGGTCGTGCTGCAGCGAACCATCGGCATTCGCGGGTCCGGTGAGCGTCGTCTCCCATTGAACTTCGCCAATTCCACCGCGAGCCCATCCGTACGCGAATCCCTGCTGAAATCGAATCGGCGACGGCGGTCGCTGCGCGGCGGGAATTTTCTTCAACGTCGCCAGCATCTGCTCTTTCTCATGCACGGCTTTCAATTGAACTAACTCGCCCCAGTTGAGCGTCCACTGCCCAGCTTCGCCGCGCGTGGCGGATAGGTTGGCGGCGAACGCGGCGAAGTCCGTCCGCCACGGCTCCATCGCCCGCATCA
>JBGSYU010000455.1:0-7995 GCA_041750715.1 Lacipirellula sp. | reverse complement strand
CCGGCGAACACGCCGCCGTTGTGATCTCGGCCGCCGTCGCCCTGCGAGAAGGGCATCCGCCCGAACTCGGTGGTCCACAGTACCAGCGTGTCGTCGAGCAAGCCGCGCTGCTTCAAGTCGACCAACAGGCCGGCGATCGGTTTGTCGGTCGATGTGCACATGGCCGGCAGTTCATCGGCGATGTTCGTGTGGTTATCCCAGTTATTGTTCGGCCCGCCGGCGCCGCTCCACACCTGGACGAAACGCACGCCCCGTTCGATCATTCGCCTCGCGAGCAGGCAGCGGCGACCAAAATCTTCCGACGCCGCTTCGTCCACGCCGTACAGCGAGTGCATCGACTGCGATTCGCGCGTGAGGTCGAACACCTCTGGCGCGCTAAGCTGCATCTTCGCGGCTAACTCGTACGCCTCGATGCGGGCTTCCAGACGCGGATCGCCGCCAAGCTCCTGAGCGCGATCGCGGTTAAGCTCCGCCAGCAGCGCGAGTCCTTCGTGCTCAGCATCCGCCGTGACAAACTTGGCCTTGGGCGAAGCGGCCAGATGGGCGATCGGTTCGCCGCCCTTGGTGTTCACGATCGTGCCCTGATGCTGCGGCGGTAGGAAGCCGGGGTTGAAGTTGCCCTTTTGGTTGTAAGGCAGACCGCGGGCGTCGGGCAGCACGACAAATGTCGGCAAGTTATCCGCCAGCGTGCCGAGGGCGTAGCTGATCCATGCGCCCATGGATGGGAACCCCGGCAACAGAAACCCCGTGTTCATGAGGTAGCTGCCCGGGCCGTGTACATTGGTGCGGCTCTTCATCGCCGAGAGAAATGCGAGCTCATCGACGCATCCCGCCAGGTGCGGCAGCAAGTCGCTCACCCAGCGGCCGCACTGGCCATGTTGGCGGAGCCTATACGGCGGAGCCAACACCGTGCCCGGCTTGCTAGTGGCCGCTTCGACGCGCCGGCCGTCGCCTGGGTCGAAAGGTTGGCCATCTAGCTTGTAAAGCAGCGGTTTGTGGTCGAACAGATCGACCTGGCTGGCCCCGCCGTTCATGAAGAGCTGAATGACTCGCCGCGCCTTGGCTGGAAAGTGAACGCCGCCATATAGTCCCAGCGTCGCCGTAAACGGCGCAGTCAACGCGTCAGCCTTCGCCAACAAGTCGGTCAGCGCGACGGCGCCGAAGCCGCCGCCGAGTGCGTGCAAGAAATCGCGACGTGAAGTCATAACATCTCTCCCTCAGTCGACGAACACGAACTCGTTAGCGTTAAACAGCAGCCGACACATATTGGCCAATCCAAACTTTTCAGCGTAGGCCACTAGCCGCGCGCACTCCGCAGCCGTCGCCTCGCGGCCAAACGCGAGTCGAACGGCAAGCCCCGTCTGCTCGTTCACGCCCGCCGCTTCGCGGTTTAGCCGTGCGGCAAAATGCTCGGCGTTCCGTAGTGCAAATTCGCTGTTCCACAGCGCCAGCGCTTGCTGTACCGTCACCGAATTGCTCCGCACTGGCGTGATCTGATCTCCGGACGGGCAATCGAGCGCATCCATAAACGGGTCGGGCAATGTCCGGAACAAGAACCGGTAGACGCTCCGCCGCCGGGCGGCGTCGCTGTCAATGTCAAACGCCGCGTAGTCGACCTTCGGCGTCACGTGAATGCCGGGGCTCAGTCCGAAGTGCCGATCGGACGGGCCGCCCATACGCAGATCCAGCCGATCGGCCGCGAGCAGCACGGCGTCGTGAACGCACTCCGAATCGAGTCGCAGGCGGTTCATCCGCCACAGCAGTCGGTTGTCCGAGTCGACCGCAGCGGCGCCGGCGGCGACCGTCGGGTCGAGTTCCGCCATCCTTGAAGTTTGGCGATACGTTTCGCTGGTGACAATCAGCCGGTGCAGCCGCTTCAGCCCCTGATCGCCGTCGCGAAATTCGACGGCCAGCCAGTCGAGCAGTTCGGGGTGCGAAGGCGTCCCGCCGAGGTGGCCGAAATCGTTCGGCGTATTGACGATGCCCGTGCCGAAATGGTGATGCCACAGGCGATTGACGATCGATCGCCAGGTGAGCGGATTCTGCGGGTCGGTGAGCCAGCGGGCCAGCGCGACCCGCCGCAGCGATTCGTCGGCCGCATCGGATACCGCGAACCGCGGTGAAAGCTCCGTCACGCACGAGAGCGCGCCGGGCGAGGCCAGTTCCAGCGGCTGCGAGATTTCGCCACGGTGCAGCAGGTGAATGGGCCGCGGGCCCGGCGCCGGCCGATGGCCCCCATCGGGAGCGAACTGGTTGGCCGCCGCGTAAACGAGCGACGGCTGCGGCAGCGACGCAAGTTCCCGCGCAAGCTTGCTCCGATTGTAATGCAGTGCCAGAGCGAACCGCTGATCGGTCGTGCGTTCGGCGACCGCGACTTGCAGAATGGCCGCCACTTCCGCCGGAAGTACGTCGACGCCCACCGGCGAATCGGCGTCCGTCACCGACAATCGCACGCGGCCAATGAGATGGCGTTCGCCATAGAGCTGCTTCAGGACGACGGTGATCCGCCCCGCGTCGGCAGCCGCCAACGCTTGGCGGAATTCGAACACCGCTTCGTGCGACTGGCCGACTTGCGGATAGACGCCCCAGGCCGTTAGCGGATTGCCGTCGATCGTCCGTTCGACGCCCCACTGGGCCTGATTAAAGTCGGCGGTCGTCGATGCGATCGAAACAGGCTTCTCATTCCCTTCGCCCGCGAACACCTCCAGCTCCGACAGATGAAAGTTTCCGTTGTCTTGCCGGCCAGGACCGCGATGGGGAAGACTGTCGTCGGCGAGCACTTCGACGCGCAGCGCCGTCGCGCGGGCTATGGGCAGCGCGGCGCTCACCGTGTAGGTGTCGCGCTCCGGTCGCGGTCCGCCGGCAAGGAGCGAGCCGTCCGGCTGCTTCGCGAGCGTCGAGCCTTCGGCGGCCGAGAAGGCGTCCGCTTCGAGAACCGTCCAAGGGACGCGAGTTTGCGGCAGCCCGGTCTCCCACGCCTCCACTTCCTGCTGCGACTCAAGGGTTAAAAGTTGCTCGCGTACGGCGGAAGTCGGCTGTTCCAGCTCCCGTTGCCGGGCCAGCAGGGCGTCCCGGCGTCGCTTCACTTCGGGTGATTGATCGACCACTCGGTTCGCACGATCGACGCCGGCGAACACCGCCTGCAGCGAATAATAGTCGGCTTGCGAAATTGGATCGAATTTGTGATCGTGGCACCGGGCACACTGTACCGTGACGCTCGAAACGTTGTTCATGACCGTGGCGAGCATGTCGTCGCGGTCCAAATAGCGAGCAATCTGCCGGTCGAGCGTATCCTCGAAAATATCGCGAAGCGAGCTTTCGTCCCACGGCCCGGCGGCGAGAAAACCCAAGGCGATCGTCGCTTGCGGGTCGTCGGCAAAGAGCGCATCGCCCGCGACTTGCTCCTGAATGAAGCGAGCGTACGGCTTATCCGCATTGAACGCCGCGATGAGATAATCGCGGTAGGGCCAGGCGTGCTCGCGAACTTCATCCTGATCGTGGCCGTGCGTTTCGGCGAAGTGCGCGGCGTCCATCCAGTGACGCGCCCAACGTTCGCCGTACCGCGGCGATGCCAAGAGGCGGTCGACGAGGCGTTGGTAGGCCTGCGGATCGTCATTGGCGACGAACGCTTCGACCTCGTCCGGCGACGGCGGCAGTCCCGTAAGATCGAAGAAAAGTCGCCGGATAAGCGAGCGGCGATCCGCCGCCGGCGCTTGCCGCAACCCCGCTGCTTGAAGCTTCGCGACAATAAAACTGTCGATCGCGTTCGCAATCCGCGGCGCCGGCGCGACGACTTCTACCGGCGGCACAGCCGGACGTACAAGCGGCTTCCAAGCCCACCAATCTTGCTTATCGACGACCGTGCCCGCTACTTCATCGGGCCATACCGCGCCTTGCTCGATCCACAGACGAAGCGTTGCGACTTCCTCCGTCGGGAGCGGCGGACCTTCCGGCGGCATCTCCAAGTCGCCTTCGCCGGAGACGAACTGCACGAGCGTGCTCTCGTCGGCACTGCCCGGCGTGACGTTCGGCGGATACAGCTCGCCGCCGTTCAGTGCCACCTCGCGAACGTCGAGTCGGTACTCGCTCTTTTGCTTTTCCGGACCGTGGCAGTCGTAGCATGCCCGTTGGAAGATCGGTTGCACGTCGCGGATGAAGTCGACCGTTTCCGCGGCGCCGACGACCGATGGCGGCGCTAAGCCGCAAGCGGCGGCGAGCATTACGGTTATGGAAAGGGAACGCGGTAAGAACATCGGCTTGCCGGCGTTACCTGCGGTTAGGCGATCAGTTCGGGAACCACATGCGCCGGCAGCACGCCGGTGAGCTTTTGATCGAGACCCTGGTGCTTCACCGTGAATCGCTCGTGGTCGAAGCCAAGTTGGTTCAGGACCGTGGCGTGAAGATTGCGGACCGGGAGCGGGTCTTTCACGATATTGTAAGAAAACTCATCCGTCTCGCCGTAAACCGTGCCCGCGTTCACGCCGCCGCCGGCCATCCACATGGTGAAGCACCGCGGGTGGTGGTCGCGGCCGTAGTTTTGGTCGGAAAGTCCGCCCTGCGAGTAAACGGTGCGGCCAAACTCGCCGCCCCAAATGACGAGCGTATCGTCGAGCAGCCCGCGCTGCTTCAAGTCTTGAATCAACCCGTAACACGGCTGATCGACGTCGCGACACTGATCGGGAAGTCGCCCGGCGACATTCGCATGCGTGTCCCAGTTGTTGTGGTAAATCTGTACGAAGCGCACCCCGCGCTCGACCATCCGCCGCGCCAGCAGCGCGGTGTTGGCGAACGACCCGGGATTCTTGGCCGCCTCGCCGTAGAGCGCGAACGTCGACGCGGGCTCGGTCGCCAGATCGGTCATTTCGGGGACGCTCGCTTGCATCCGGAACGCCAACTCGTACTGCTGAATCCGCGTATGCGTCTGCGGATCGCCAAGCTCGCGATAGGTCGCTTCGTTGAGCGCTTTAAGCCCGTCGAGCGTCGTGCGGCGCACGTCTCGCGAGACGCCCGGCGGATCGTTGAGATAGAGGATCGGATCGCCCGCGGTGCGGAAGCTCACGCCGGCATGCACGCCCGGTAGAAAGCCGCTCGACCACAGCCGCGCCGAGATCGCCTGCACCTGTTCGGTATTCGAAGGCCGAGCGACCATGACGACGAAGGTCGGCAGGTCGTCGTTCAGCGAGCCGAGTCCGTAAGACGCCCACGCGCCCAAGCAGGGCCGGCCGGTCACCTGGTTACCGGTTTGCATGAACGTGATCGCCGGCTCGTGGTTGATCGCGTCGGTCTGCATGCTGCGGATGAACAATACGTCGTCCGTCATCTTCCGCATCCACGGCATCAGCTCGCTGACCCACATGCCCGATTGCCCGCACTGTTGGAACTTGAACATCGACGGGGCGATGGGAAATCGCGCTTGGCCGCTGGTCATCGTGGTCAGCCGCTGACCCATGCGCACGCTCTCGGGCAGGTCCTTGTCGTACCAGTCGCGCATGACGGGCTTGTAGTCGTACAAGTCCATCTGCGACGGGCCGCCGACCATGTGCAGGTAAATGACATGCTTCGCCGTGGCGGGCAGGTGCAAGCCGTGCCCGGGCAGCGGAGCGTTTGCCGAGGAGGCATTCGCCTTGCTCGCGAGTGAGGCAAGCGCCGCCGTGCCCAGCAGGTGCGAACCCTGCGACAGAAAGTGCCGGCGACTAATCGTTTGCCGAAGTTCGTTGAGAAGGTTCATCGCATTACCATTTAGCCCCCGGTCACTGACCGGGGGCCAATTGAGGGTTACTTGTTCAAAACCTCATCGAGGTTCATCAACTCGTTAACAACCATCGTCCACGCCGCCAACTCCCCCGCCGGCAGCGTTGCGTCGGGCTGCGTTTCGCCCACGTCGATCAGTTGCTTCGCCTCTGCTTCGTGAACGGCGTAGTGCGCGGCGAGCTTGTCGAACGAACTTCTCACGATGTCATATTCGTCCGCGGTGAACTCACGGGCGAGTAGCCGCTGGCCGATCAGCGCCAGCCGATCGTCGAACTCGGCCGGAACCTCCTTCATCGCCCGCTGCGCCAGTTGGCATGCGGCCTCGACGTACTGCGGGTCGTTCAGTGTAACCAGCGCTTGCAGCGGCGTATTGGTCCGCTCGCGCACGACCACGCAATGCTCGCGATTGGGGGCGTTGAAAATATCGAGCGACGCCGGCGGGGCGGAGCGTTTCCAGAACGTGTACAAACTGCGGCGATAGAGCGACTCGCCGGCGTCTTGCGTGTAGTCGCGCGTGTTCGAGCCGAACATCGCCACCGCCTCCCACACGCCGGGCGGCTGGTACGGCTTGACGCTCGGCCCGCCGATTTTCGGCGACAGCAGGCCGCTCGCCGCGAGCGCCTGATCGCGGACCATCTCCGCGTCCATGCGATACCGCGGCCCGCGAGAGAGCAGTCGATTGTCCGCGTCCTTTTCGAGCTTCTCCGGCGTCGCCGCCGCGCTTTGGCGATACGCCGCGGACATGACCATCAGCTTAAAGAACTTCTTCACGTCCCAGCCGCCGTCGCGAAACTCCAGCGCCAGCCAGTCGAGCAACTCCGGGTGCGACGGAAGTTCGCCCGACACGCCGAAGTCGCCCGCGGTGCGAACGAGCCCTTGTCCGAACAGTTCCTGCCAGAAGCGATTGACCGTCACGCGAGCGGTGAGCGGGTGCTCGGGACGCATGAGCCACTTCGCGAAGCCGAGACGCGTCCGCGGCAGGTCGGCGGGGAATGCGGGGAGCAGCTCCGGCGTGTCGGGCGTCACCGCGTCGAGCCGCTGGTCGTACTCACCGCGATTGAGCACATGCGCCATCGGCGCCTCGGGGCGCTCTTGCATGACGTGGGCGATCGTGCCGCGGGCCTGGATGTCGTCGCGCTCCCGCGTCAGTTCGTCGCGCTTGGCGACAAGCGACTTGGCGGCTTCATCGAGATTGGCGAGCCACCATGCGTAGAGCGAATCGACCTCCGCCGCGACGCGATTCTCGGGGGCGGCGGCAATTACGGAGGCTAGCAGCGCCGAGTTCGCCAACGAGCTTGCTTCGCTGGGCGCGATGTCGCGATTGTAAATGCGTACGTCTTCCAGCGACACTCCGGAGAGGGGCGCGCCAGTATTTCGCTGGCCAATTTTCAGCGGCACGTCCGCCGTTCGCGTCGTTGCCGTGAGCGCGTCGGCGGCGACGGTCATTGGCTTGGCCTCGCCGTTGACGTACACCTTGATCCCCGCGGCCTTTCGACTGCCGTCGTAAACTAGGGCGACGTGAACCCACTGATCGGCGGGCAGTTGATCGGCGGTCACGGCCTTCAAGGCGTTTTCCGGCCACTTATTGATAATGTGCGAGCCTACCCGACGGCCCTCGACCCAAAAATCCCAGCCGCGGTAGTCGTGCTGGTCGTCCATGCGGGAGAGGATGGCCCCGCTGGAGTCGTTGGCCGGCAGTTTGATCCACGCGGCGACGGAAAATGGCCGATCGCCTTCAAAATCGCCGGCGGCGGGGACTTCGAGAATCGAGCCTTGGTTGAGGTAGGCGGCTTTGGGCTTTAGTTTGCCTTCGCGCCACTCGGCAGTGGGGGGGAGAGGGGATTCGAGTTTGGCAGAGTCAAGCGTGTAGGAGACGGCGTTGGCGCCGTCGCTAAGGGGGACGTGCAAATGGAGACCGGCGGAGGGAATCCACGTGTCGAGGTCTTTCACGTCGGCCTTTGCGAGCCATGCGTCGAAGTCGGGTCGGGCGGCTTGCTTGCGGGCTTCGGCGGCTTGCTCGGCCGCCGGTACGAGCGTCGTCAGTTCCTTCCACCGCGGCAGGTCGGCGTCTTGCGGCACCGGCGAGATCGGCGGCGTGTCTTTCACATTGCCGTCCATCGCCTTTTGCGTGGTGTTGTTGAAGAACGCCGAGAGCGCGTAGAACTCCTTCTGCGTGATGGGATCGAACTTGTGATCGTGGCACACCGCGCAGCCGGTGGTCAGACCCATCCACACCTGCGAAGT
>JBGSYU010000454.1:0-4457 GCA_041750715.1 Lacipirellula sp. | reverse complement strand
AAACTCACGCTCACTCGCGCTCGCGATCAGTTAATCGCTCAGGCTCGAAAACGCGGCGACGGCCGGCGTCCCCTCCTGGTGCTGCGCATCGCCCCGGCCAGCAGCGCCGAGGGCGCCGGCGCCGGCAGCCAGTTTGAAACCGCGCTGTCGCTGGCCCGGTTCCTCACCAGCCGAGAGATGGCAGACGTGAAGACCGTCGCCTGGGCGCCCCGCTCGATTCGCGGGCACGGGGTGTTGGTCGCAATCGCCTGCGAAGAAATCGTCATGGCGAGCGAGGCCAGTCTTGGCGACGCCGGCATCGATGAACGAGACGCCAACGAGTCCGAGCAGGCCGCCGTCAGCCGCACCGTGGTCGAAGCTTATCGTGAAATCGCCGACGCCAAGCGGACCATGCCCGTCGCCCTGGCCGAAGGCATGATCGACCCGGCCGTGGAGGTGCTGCAAGTCGAAAGCGACGAGGGCCTACGGTTCCTCCTGAAAAGCGAGATCGAAGACTTCCGTCGCGACCGCGAGGTGATTAGCGAAGAGGTGCTCATCGCCCCCGGTTCGCGCCCGCGGTTTACGGGGCGCGAGGGCCGGCAGTTCGGTTTCGTGAAGTACCTGGCCGATGACCGCGCCGCGGTCGCCAAGGCGCTGGCCGTTCCCATCGAGTCGCTGGAGGAAAGCCAATCGTTGCTGGCCGATTGGCAGCCGATCGTGCTGGAAGTCCGCGGCGAAATCACCGCCAGTTCGGTGAGTCAACTGAAAACGCTGCTGGGCAACCACCTGGGCGGCGGCGCCAACTGGATCGGCCTGCGCATCGACAGCGTCGGCGGCGACCTGGCGGCGTGCGTCGAACTAGCCAACCTGATCGCCGAGCTCGATCCCAATTCGGTGCGTACCGTGGCGTACGTGCCGGTCGAGGCCCGCGGCGGGGCCGCGCTGGTCGCCTTAGCCTGCGATCAATTGGTGATGCACCCCGAAGCGACTCTCGGCATCGGTCCCGACGCCCAGCTTCCACCGGACCAAGACGACCGCAAGTTGCCCCCGCCACTTTTCCGGAACCGACCGGCTCCAGCGCCGCCCAACGCCGCCGCCGACGCCCAGCTTCAAGTCGCGGCCACCGTCGCCAGCATCCGCGATTCGCTAGCGCGGCGCGCCGACCGCCCCTGGTCGTTATTCGCCGCGATGCTCGATCCTAGAGTCAAGCTTTTCGAGTATCGAAATAAAGCCTCCGGGGACGAGCGTCTGATGAGCGCCGGCGAAGCCGAAGAGTTGGACGACGCCGTCGACTGGATGCAGGGCGCGCCGCTGCGCGCCGGCAACGGGCCGCTAGCCATCGTCGGCAACGAAGCCGTCACGCTTAATCTCGCCTGGCAAAACGTCGACAACTTCGATCAGCTCCAGCGGCTCTACGGCCTCGACGACGTTCCCGTGGTCGAAGCCAACTGGGCCCTTAAGCTCGTTCACGCGCTGGCCTCCCCCGGGCTTGCCACCTTTCTGTTGTTCCTCGGGCTGATCGGCATGTACGTCGAGCTAAAAACTCCGGGCGTCGGCGTCGGCGGCGTGGTGGCGGCGCTGGCGTTCATTCTGTTCTTCTGGAGCAAGTATCTCGACCAAACGGCCACGCAACTGGAGATCATCCTGTTCGTCGGCGGCGTGGTGCTGATGCTGATTGAAATCTTCGTCGTGCCCGGGGTGGGCGTCTTCGGTCTGGCCGGCGGACTGATGGTCATCTTCTCGCTGATCCTGGCCAGCCAAACGTTCATCGTCCCGCGGAGCGAGGCCGATATGAACGAACTTCGCCGTTCGATCACCGTGGTGGCCGCCGCCGGACTGGGAATGATGGCCCTGGCGTTCGCGACGCGCAAATATCTGCCGAAGGCGCCGTTGTTTAACCGGCTGGTCCTCGAGCCGCCGCCCCCGGAGGAGCGCATCACGCTCTCGCATCGCGAAGCGCTCGCGGACTACACGCACCTGATCGGCGTCGCCGGCGAAGCGGTGACTGACCTCCGCCCCGCCGGCCGCGCGCTGGTGGGCGGCCAAATTATCGACGTCATCGCCGAAGGCGTCCCCCTGGACCGCGGCGCCGCCGTCGTGGTCGTCGCCGCCCACGCCCACCGCGTGCTCGTCCGCGCCACCGTCTAGACGTCTCTGACGCCTTCCGCAGCCGCAAAATGCCTAGCCGCAAAGAGGCGCAAAAGGCGCAGAAAAGAGAAATGTGGAACGTCCTCTTGTTGCGTCTCTTGTGCCTTTTTGCGGCTGTCTCCGGCCAAAGTGGTACAATACCCTCTCCGCTTTACGCCTCACGAGAAGGTAATCAACCACGCCGATGAACATTCTCGATCCCATGAGTTGGGCCATGGTCCTGCTGGTGCTGGGCTGCGGGTTGCTGGTCCTGGAAATCTTCATCCCCTCCGGCGGACTGCTCAGCTTCTTCGCGTTCGTGGCCATCGTTAGCAGCATGGTCATGGCCTTTCGGCGCGACACCACGACGGGTCTCAGCTTTATGGCCGTCGCGGTGATCGCCGTCCCCGTAGCCGTGGCCCTGGCGTTCAAACTCTGGCCCAAAACGCCGATGGGCCGAGCCATCCTGGGCGAAGTGCCCGGCGAGGACGACGTACGGCCCGACGAGCCCCGGCGCAGCCTGGTCGGCCGCGTCGGCGTGGCGAGGTCGCTGATGCTTCCTAGCGGCTCGGTGCTCGTCGACGGGCAACTCATCGACGCGGTCAGCCAGGGCATTCCGATCGACCCGGGCGATCCCGTGGTCATCGTCGAAGTCCGCGCCAACCGCGTGATCGTCCGCCCCGCGAAACCCGATGAAGTTCAACACGCCGCGCTGCCGCAAGACGACGTCTTATCCCGCCCCCTCGAAGACTTCGGCCTCGATTCCCTAGAAGAGGACTCGCTGACGTAACGCGCCTCCGCCGCTTGCGGCTTAGCGTCTCCCGCAGTAAAACGCCAATCAGTACTTCCGCCCCGTCCCCTGCCGCATAATCTCATGGGTGAATTGTTAAATTCCAACACCGTCTGGCTCGCACTCGCCGTCGTCGCGCTGGTGCTGGTGCTGGTGTTCCTCGCCGTGTTCACCCGCTTCGCCCGGCTGTGGATACAGTCCGTCATGACCGGCGCCGGCATCCACATGTACGATCTTCTACGAATGTGGTTTCGCAAGGTGAACCCTACGGTGATCGTCCGCAGCAAGATCATGGCCGTGCAGGCCGGGCTGGACGAAGAGGAAGAGATCAGCACCAAGGCGCTCGAAGCCCACTACCTCGCCGGCGGCAACGTGCCGCTGGTGATTCGCTCGATGATCGCGGCCCGCAAGGCGAAGATCATCGAGCTGTCGTTCAAGCGCGCCACCGCCATCGACCTCGCGGGCCGCAACATCCTCGAAGCCGTGCAAACCAGCGTCTACCCGCGCGTGATCGACTGCCCGCCGCAAACCGGCAAGCGAATGACGCTCGACGCAGTCGCCAAGAACGGCATCCAGCTTAAAGTGAAGGCCCGCGTCACGGTGCGGGCTAATCTCGACCAGCTCATCGGCGGCGCCACCGAAGAAACGATCGTCGCTCGCGTTGGCGAGGGCATCGTCAGCGCCATCGGTTCCGCAGTGACCCACGCCCAGGTGCTGGAGAACCCCGACCGCATCTCCCGCGCCGTGCTCGCCCGCAAGCTCGATTCGCAAACGGCGTTTGAAATCGTCTCGATCGACATCGCCGACATCGACGTGGGCGACAACATCGGCGCCCGCCTGCAAGCCGACCAGGCCGAGGCCGACACCCGCGTCGCCCGCGCCCAGGCCGAAGGCCGCCGGGCGATGGCGGTGTCGCAGGAGCAAGAATACGTCGCCGCGATCGAGCAGAATCGCGCGAAGCTGGTCGAGGCCGAGGCCGAAGTGCCGCTAGCGATGGCCGACGCCTTCCGCAGCGGCAAACTGGGCATCCTGGATTACTACCGCTTGAAAAACGTCCAAGCCGACACCGACATGCGGGAGTCGATCGCTGGCTCCGGCGGAGTCCGCGCTCAATAATGAACCTAGCGGGCACATTTCATGTCCGTCGCTGCCCAAAGCGTCATTCTGAGCGCAGCGAAGAATCTGGCGTCACGCTAGATCCTTCGCTTCGCTCAGGATGACATCGCAGCACCTATCCTGATGCAAACGCTCACGCAACTCCCGCTAGCCAACCTCGCCGAGGTTCTCAAAGACCTCGCTCCGATCATCTTCGTCGTGCTCTACGGCGTGGCCCACTTGGTGGGCAACTTCCAACAGGAGAAGAAAAAGGCCGCCGTGCCCAGGCTGCGGCCCGTGCCGCCGCCGCGAGATGGGAACGCCGTGGGCGGGGACGCCCCGGCTCGCGCCGGCGGCGGAAAAGCGCCGCCGCTCGAAGAATCGCTCCGCCGCGAAGTCGATGAGTTCCTCCGCCGCGCCCAAGGCCAACCTCAACCGAAGCGAGCCGGGGCGCCCCTGCCGCCCC
>JBGSYU010000453.1:0-3326 GCA_041750715.1 Lacipirellula sp. | reverse complement strand
CAGCCCCCAGCCCCCAGCCTCTCGCTTTCCGCTCTCCGCCCCTACATCGACTGGTCCCCCTTTTTCCAAACCTGGGAGATGAAGGGCAAGTACCCGCGCATCTTCGAGGACCCCAATCTCGGGCAAGAAGCCAAGCGACTGTTCGACGACGCGAATCGGTTGCTCGACCGCATCGTCGCCGAGAACTTGTTGCAGGCCCGCGGCGCCTACGGCTTCTGGCCGGCGGCGAGCGACGGGGACGACATTATCGTGTACGCCGACGAGACCCGCACCTCGGAGCGAGCCCGCTTCCACGGCCTGCGGCAACAGTGGCGCCGCAAGGGGCAGGAGGTGTTTCATTCGATCGCCGACTTCGTGGCGCCGGTCGGAGCGGTTAATGCCGAAGGCCGCCCGGTGAAGGACTTCGTCGGCGCGTTTGCGGTGACGACGGGCCACGGTGCCGATGAGCTGGCGAAGAAGTTCGATGCCGATCACGACGATTACAACTCGATTATGACAAAAGCCCTGGCCGATCGGTTAGCTGAAGCGTTTGCCGAATGGTTGCACCAGCGAGCCCGCCTCGATTGGGGCTACGGAGCCACCGAGAATCTCAAGCAGGAAGACCTCATCGCCGAAAAATACCGCGGCATCCGCCCGGCCCCCGGCTATCCGGCCCAGCCCGACCACACCGAGAAGACAATCATTTTCGAGTTGCTCGACGCCGAGGCCGCCACCGGCATCAAGCTCACCGAGTCGCTAGCCATGCACCCCGCGGCGAGCGTGAGCGGGCTGTATTTCGCCCACCCCCAGGCGCGGTACTTCGCGGTCGACCGCATTAGCCGCGAGCAAGTTGAGGACTACGCCCGCCGGAAGAGGATGAGCGTGGCGGAGGTGGAAAGGTGGCTGGCGCCGAATTTGGGGTATGAGCCGAACAACACGTAGTCGGATTTACCTACCCCGCGATGAAACTGATCTCGCGCGTATGCGTCATATCACGCGGCGTCACCGCCCTAACTTGGCCGACTTCGAGCGTCGCCACGGCGGTCGTGTGCCCGTCGAGCGCTACGAACTCCACTTCGTAGGCCTTCCCATCGTCGTAGACGTGTACCACCGTGCCGACGTCGCCGGCTAACAGCGATTCAGCCGGGATCGGTGTCGTGAGGACGACTCGATCGTGCTCGCCGATCATGATTTCCCTTTCGGCTGAATGGGGTAAGCGGTAACTAACCGGGGCGCTGGGTCATTTCCGTCAACGATCCAGACGGTGCGAATATCGGCACGGCCGCCGTTGGGGGCCCGGATGGGCCCTTCTACAATATACTTCCGTCCGTGAACGGAATCCATTCGCCGCGTCACGGGCGAATGCACTACCAGTTCTCTGATGGCATCGGCCAATTCTCGCCAGCGAGCCGCCCGAAAGCCTGCCGCCAAAAAGAACTTCGCCTTGCCGGCGCCGCCGGGATGCTGCGGGTCGAGCAAATAATCGGCGATCTTCGACTCGCTGATGACGGCCGTCTGAACATGGGGGAGCTGCATCACAAGGGTAACCGCCAGCCTCGAAAGCGTTTTGGGCGCCGCCGCAGATTGTAGCTGCGCGCCGCCGAAATGCCAGCCAGTCGCGCCATCGCGAAGCGGACAATCGTTCAAGTCCGAACGGTTTGATGCCGAATCTTTTAGGGGTGAAGCATTCTCGTCGTCTGGCGGCGGCTATTGGGGATGTGTTGCGCCGGCTTCTCTCATTACTTTTCCCAGCTCCTGGCTTGAGGCCGTTTCATGCCGAAATTCGGCGACCCACCGCAGCCTCAGGCGAGGCTGGCAGCGAGCGCGGATTCGCGCCCCGATGCGTCGGAGCAGATCGGCGCCGCGTGCCGGCTGGCGGTTGCCGGTAAGCTAGCGATGCGCGAGATCGCGGTGTGGGCGTGCGACTTTGCCCTTGGCGAGTCCGAATTCCGCGTGCTCTGGCTGCTATTTCAGCATCAGCACGGCCGAGCACGGCAGAGCCAAGCACTGGATCAAACGGAATTGGCGGAGCGGTTGGCCGTTTCGGCGGCGCAGTTGAGCGGCTTGGTTGAACGACTGCGGAAGCGCGAGATGTTGGATCGCGTGTTAGATGGCGGCGATCGTCGGCGGCAATTGTGGCGGTTGGCGCCGGCGGGCGAGGCGCTGGTGTTGGCGGTGGTGGCGAGCGTGGCGGCATCGGAAGTCCCTCCCCTAGCCCCTCCCTTCGAGGGAGGGGGATCGCAGGGGGTTGCCGCATGACGACGCAACGCATCCTAGTTCTGCTCGCAGTCATCTGCGGCTTCGCCGGTTGCAGCCGACGGCATTATCGGCAGCAGGCCGATGCGGATGCGTACTGCCTTACCGATCAAAAAGCCGCCGTCGCGGGGTCGGATCCCCAGACGTTCCGCATTGAGGTCGACCCGCGATCGCGGATGTACGACCCGAACAATCCCGACGTCGAGCCGATGCCGCCGGACGATCCGACTTCGCATCGCTACCTGGAGTGCGTTGACTGTAAGAAGGGGTCGAAGTGCTGGCGGTGTTTGCCGAAGACGGCGTTCGTCGAGAATCCGAATTGGCAGCAGCATTTGCCGCGCGACGGCGCCGGGCGCGTGGTGCTCGACATGCGCGGGGCCGTGGAGTTGGCGCTTCGCGATTCGCCGGAGTACCAGACGGAACTGGAGGACCTGTGTCTCTCGGCGCTCGACGTAAGTTTCGAGCGGTTCCGGTTCGACACGCAGTTTTTCGGCGGGTCGGAAATCTTGCTCATTGCCGACGGGCGGGACCGCAATGGAACGGGCAATTCTTCGACGCAGTTCACCGTCTCGCCGCTTGGTCGCTCGTCCAGCGGGCCGTCGCGGCTGGGCAGCACTCGCTTCAACGCCCGGCGGCTCACGGCGACCGGCGGCGAATTGGTAGTCGGCGCGGCCAACTCGCTCATGTGGCAGTTCGCCGGGCCGGACGATTACACCAGCACGACGCTGCTCGACTTCTCGCTGGTGCAGCCGCTCTTGCGCGCCGGCGGGCGCACGCAGGTGCTGGAGCGGCTTACCATTTCCGAGCGCACTCTGTTGGCCAACGTGCGGCAGATGGAACGTTTTCGGCGTGGCTATTACCTGAACATCGTCACCGGTCGCGATGCCGGCCCGGGCCCCAATCGCCGCGGCGGGTTCTTCGGCGGCAGCGGTTTGGAGGGGTTCGCCGGCGTCGGCGGAGGCGGGTTCGGCAGCGTCGGCAACCTTGGAAATTTCGGCGGATTCGGCGGCCAAGGAGCCCAGTTCGGCGTCGGCGGCGGGTTCACGGGCGGTGCTGGCGCGCAGGGCGCCGGCGGCTACATCGGCCTGTTG
>JBGSYU010000452.1:0-5238 GCA_041750715.1 Lacipirellula sp. | reverse complement strand
CGGGAGTCTTTTGCAACTAGGGTGCCTTTCGGCAAAAAACGTCTCCTGTTGCAAAAGACTCCCGACCCCTTTCGCCAAATGCGGCTGCGATTGCATCGCAAAAGCGGCGTCACAGACGCCACCCACCGTCACGACCCGGCGTCGGGGTCGGCGGGGGCGGCGTTCACTTGGCTTTGCAGGTCGATGATGGCCCGGCGGTCGAGGAATTTGCCGAGCAATTCGCGCGTCGAGGAAAACATCTTGTCGATAGCTCGCTGGACCGTCGGATCTTTCGACGCGGGGATTTTCCTGGCGGCGACGTCGATCGTGCGGCCGAAGACCGACGCGGTGGGCAGTGCATCGAGCTCGACCATCACCTTCCGGGCGTCGCCCGCGCGATTCTTGGCGAGCAACGCTCGAATGCGACTGATGAGAATCGCGCGCCGGGCGACCACGTCGACCAATTGCTCGCGGACGACTTGCGACTCGGATTGGGCGCGTAACCGCGAGACGTTATCGGCGACGGGAATCTCCAGCATGGCGCCGGCGCCTGCGGGCACGGGCAGCTTCGCGAGCAACTGTCCGTCGCTGCGCAAGAGAATCGTGGTTACGCCGCCTCGATCGCCGGGCGGAATGGCGATGACGCCCGTTCGATCGGTGACGCCAATCAATTCCGGTGAGCCTTCGACGGCATTGCGAAACACTTCATATCCGGCCAGCCCTTGCTTCGGATCGGTACGGGCATGGAAGCGAACTTTGGCCGGTCCTGGCGGGTTCTTCAGCGCTACGGCAAGTTGCTCGACCCGACCGCGGCGCTGCATGGCGAACGGGCGTCGCGTGCCGGTGTGGACAGTTGCCAAGCGGCGTCCGTTGCTGCTGGGCGCCGAGGTGAGAAACGTCCAGGGGACCGGCGTGACGCCGCCTTCGGCGAGTTTGCCGGAGCGATCGCTGCGTCGCAGCACGGGCTGAAAGACGTCGCCAGGTTTGGTGAACGGGTCGCCTTCGGAGCGGCGCGGCAGGCCGTCGCCTTTGAAGTGGAGGAGAACTTGGGCGTCGTCGTCGGCGATCGGCTCGATCGAGGCGAGCGGCGTGAAAACGGACTTGAGCAGATCGAAGCAGGCCTGCGGCAGGTACGTCGTTTGAGGCGCGGTGCGGCGATGGATGGCGCCCCATTGCCGGGTGTAAACGTCGAACTCGCGGGCGCTAAGCTGGTAGCCTTCCGGGGCGGCGCGGACGCCGAGCCAGATGAGCTTGTCGAATTCCTTGAGTTCTGGCGGGTGTTCTTCCCAGGGAACGGCGCGAAGTTGCAAGCCTTCGCGGCGGGATTGAGGGTCGGTGGCGACTTCGATGGTGGTGACCCAGAGGGGGCTGATGGTGCTGGCGATACGTTCGGAAATCGCGGTGCTGAGCGTTTGGCCCAGGGCGGGTTGCGGGCGCGCGGCGGTGTCGGCGGCGATGGTGATGTGGACGCGGTAAGGCGATTGGTCCCAGTCCTTTTCGACGGCCGTGGTCGGAGTCGCGATGATGAGAACGGCTGCGAGCGCGAGGGCAAGCTGCCGTCGCCGCGGAGCATTCGCTGCGGCTAAGGGACTGCGAGATGTGATTCGACGCCCAGACAAGCAAACCTCTACTGAAACGACTTCCGCCAGGCGGACAGATTTTGATACAGCGAGACGGGCGCTTGGCCGACGCCTTCGAGCGACTTGCGATAGGCGAAGTAATTCGCCGTTTGCCACAGCGGCAGCAGCGGCAGGTCGTAGTGGGCGATGCGGTGGATTTCATTCAGTTGGGCCCGGGCCTGATTCCAGTTTTCCGAGCGGGCCAGGTCATCGAGCGCTAAGTCGATGAGCGGGCTGGTGCGGCGCGCGACGCCGCCGCGACCAAGCAGTCGGCGGGCATCGAGCAGCGGCTCCCACACCGCGAGTTCGGCGTAGAGCAAGTCGTACTTCAGGTCCGCGGCCGGGGCCGCGCCGGGGAACTGGACGAGTTTTACGGGAATGCCGACGCCATCCAGTTGGATTTTGATCGACTGGCAGGCCAACGACGCGAGCGGTTCAGCCGAGTGAGCGAGAATGAGCGGATCCGGCGGGGGGGGGGTGAGTTCGCCATCGTTCGCGTCCTCTGCGGGGGGAACGTCCTTGGGGGGTTCTTCGCTGGGCGGTTCGCCAACCGTCTGCCCGTCGCCAGGCGAGGAACTGCCCTCCTTTTTTTCGGCGGCGGCTTTGGCGGCTTGCTCGGCTTTCTTCGCGTCCGCTTCACGCTTGGCGAGAGTCTGACGGGCCACGCCCGAGAGCAGCGCCGCCAGCCGCGGTTCATAGGGGCGCGGGGCAATGTCGTTGTTGTACGCGTAGCCCACCGGATCGCTCCGCGAGCTGCCCGCGGGGAACGGTCCGCTGAGGGTGCGGAACCCGGGCCGCGACTGGCCGGCGAGCAAGATCTCTTCGACGATGCTTTCGGAGTCGATGCCGTAAAGCAGCGCCCGGCGAAAGTCGCGAGATTGGAGCAACGGATTCTCGAAGTTGGGAATCAGCACGTGAATCGTCGGCAATCGGTACGGCGCGACGACGATTCCTTCGGCCTCGCCGAGCCGCTCGACTTGCCACGGCGGCACGCGGTCGAGTACGTCGACGTCGCCGCGAATCAGGGCCTCGGCGGCCGCTTCGTCATCGTCGAACACTTGCTCGACGATGAACCGCGGCTCGTTGGCGGCTGCGTTACGCGGGCCGGTGCGCTGGTAGCGCTGCTCGTGCGACGGGTCGCCGTCAGACATCGGCTCGAACCATAGTCCGGGGCTGCGCTCGGCAGTGGTTATCCAGCGGAGCGGCGCCTGCAGGAAGGCTTCCGGGCGGACGTGGGGTCGGCGCCAGTGGACGACGACGTCTTGGCCGCCGGCGATCGAGATGCTCTTGGCGAGCGACGCAAGGTCTTCGTGACCTTGTGCGCCATCGGCCCGTGCCATTTCTGAGAGCTGCAGTGCGACGGCGGCGGGCGTCAGCCCGCGGAGGATGGCGGCGGGGGAAAGTCGGATCGTCGTTTTCAGCCCGTCATCGCTCGTCGTGAGATCACCCCACTCGGAGGCATACACGCCGCCCTCGGCGCCGAAGTCCGCCATCTTCACGAGCCGGGGATCGGCGACGCCGGCGACGCGCTCCGCCGGCCAGGTGGGAATCTCCGACGGCGCCGTCGTCGTCGCCGCTTGCGCGACGCCGACGCGAATTTCGGGCGCGATGGTTTGAATCTGCTTCCACAGCTCTTCGCCGCCTTCGATGCTCGGCAAGATGGCTCGCGCCATCGTCACCGCGTCGCGAGCCTCGCTGAACTGCTCGGCGGCGAGGGCTGCGCGGGCCTTCGTTATTTGCTCCTGGGCGTCGGTCTCGAAGCGCGCTCGCCAGCGCGCGACGTTCTCCAGGGGAATCTTCGGGAAGGTATGCTCGAGGGCGTCGACCACGGCCCTGGCGGCGGCGAAGTTCTTCTGCTTCAGGCGGGCGGCGATCAAGTCGTCGCTCACCGCTAGGACGGCGCCTGCCAGGCGCGAGTACTGCGGATTGCGGAGGTAGAGAGCCTGGAGCACAGGCCACGCCTGGTCGCGGTTGCCGGCAACGTAGGCGGCGGACGCCTCACGCCAGAGGTGGCTTTGCAGCGCCGCTTCGAGCGCGGGGAGCTGCGCGTAGTTCGTGGCAAGAAAAGAATAGTACTGGAACGCCTCGGCGTACTCGGCGGCGGCGGTGAGTCGCTCCGCTTCGGCGAGCAGCATTTGCTCGTAGAGTTCAATCTTGTCGATCGCCGACCAATCGACCTCGTACGGTATCGACGGATGGCTCAGCCGGCGGAGCTTGAGCGAACCTTCGGTCGGCAGCGCGTCGGGGACGCGGCGCTCGGGCATGTCGAGCAGCACCGTTTCGATCGTGGCGCTCGCATTGGCGGCGTCGAGCGTGATGCGGTCGAACGGGTCGCGGTCGAGGAGTCGAAGCGGGAGCTCGGGCGCTTCGGCGGCTGCTTCGGCCGCGGCGTTCTCGGCCACGGCGTCTTTCGCTTCTTGGGCGGTTGTCGGCGCTTGGAGTGACGAAGCGAAGAGGGCAAGCAGGAGCCAGCGGGGCGCGGCGGGGCCTAGGGGCCGCGGCGCACCAGCGCGAGGAACGCATCGGGTGATGAAGTGCCGCACCGTCGTCATGTCAACTTTCCACGCGGCTAAGGACGGTTGACGATGAGCAGCGTGCCGTCCGGCGCCGAGACGACCAGGCGCGATCCGAACGCGACGGGGCCTGCAACGCTCGGCTGGCCGAGTTCTAAGAACGCGCCTTCGGCGCCGTCTTTTAGGGAGACGCGGGCAACGCCCGTTGTTGGAATCAGCATAAGCACGTCGTCGCCGTCGACGAGCGGGACGCCGCCAAGCTCGCCATGTTTGAGCGGTTGGCGCCAACGCTCGGCGCCATCGGCGCCGGCCATGACCAACTCGCCCGATTCGAGGCTCAGCAGCACGCCATCGCCGACCGCATGCGGCCCCCATGCGACGCGGCTGGCGAGCGGGAGCGGCTCGTTCGGCGTTAATTCTGGGAGCGTGAAGCTGGCGAGTTGTCCGGCTTCGTTACCGGCGAATACCCGCGTGCCGGCAACGGCGAGTTGCGTGACCAGGGGCGAGGCGCCGACGTCGACCGAGGTGGCCGCCGCGAGGTGCGGCTGCGGCTGCGGCTCAACCTTCAGCAGATAAAGCTTGCGAGCGCCATCGCCAATGACCAGTTGCGAGTCATCGACGGAACCAGTGACGGCGGGCCGCAGCCACTGGAACGCCTGGCCGGGAGTCAGCTCCGGCTGAAACGGCGCGGCGATCGACGATGCGCCGTCAGCATGATGCAATGAGACTTGGCCGACGTTCGTCGCCGCAACGAAGCCTTCGCGCCAAGCGACGGGGGGGCAACTTAACGGCCCGGCGAGGTCGATGACTCTTAGCGCCTCGCGCGGGTCATTCGGCGTAAAGTGCAGGAGGCGCGAGCCGCCGATGCCTGCCAGGATCAACCGACCCTGCGCGAGGTTCAATGAATCGGTGAAGATGGGCAAATCGCTCGGCGGCGAGTCGAGGCGCTGGACCTGGTTCTGCACGCGGCGCGTCATCGCCTGGCGGTCGAGCTGGAACACGGCTCCCGACACGGCGCCCGCGGTGATGTTCAATCCACTGGCGTCGACGGTGGGCGCCCCAGCCGGCGGGACGGCGAGGTGCGTCGCCCATCCCGCCTCGACCGCCCGCTGATCTGGATGGACGCC
>JBGSYU010000451.1:0-4853 GCA_041750715.1 Lacipirellula sp. | reverse complement strand
TCGCCCGACTCGGGCATGATGATTTCATCGCACGCCGCGGCCAGTTCATACTGCGGCCCCATCGCCGATTCAACCAGCGCGTACACCTTCTTGCCCTTCGACTGCACGCGTTTGATGGAGTCGCGAAGCTCGTTGAGCTTGCCGCGACCCATCATGGAGTCGATCTGCAAAATGACGCCGGCGATCGCCTTATCATCGCCCGCCTTTTCGAGGCGGGCCATCGTCTTGCGGAGGTCGATTCCCAAGTCGCCGAACAGCGACATCTCGCCGGGCGACTCGGGCAGCTCGCCTTCGATCGCGATGTACGCCAATCGAACCTTCTTCGACTCGGCCTTGGCCTCTTTCTTGTCGTCGGCCTTGGCCTTGGTTTTTTCCTTTGCCTTTTCCTTGGCGACCGCTTTCGCTTCTTCAGCTTCTACAGCGGCCTTCTTCGCCTTGGCCTCGGCGTTGGCCTTTTCCTCGTCGGCCTTCTCAACCTTTTCGGACTTCTCTTCCTTGGGCGCGTCATCGTCGGCTGTCAATCGAGCCGCCGGGCCGCTAGCTACCAGAGCAATCGCCAACCACATTCCGAGAAAAAATTCACGCATTTCAAATCCCCCGTCTTGGATCAAAGCACCAGAAGCAGCCGCCCCGAGGTACTCCGAGGGGGCCGGCCCGCCTGCCATGCACGCCGGCGTCCTCCGTATCAATATAGCGGGTCGATCTGCGTCATTCGCCCAGACAGCGAGCTTATTGCCGAAAAACCCGCCCTTGCTAGCGCATCGGGCTCCCTAAGCCGCCAATCCGCCCTGGGCGCAACATGCTCAGCTTTGCTAACTTCCCGCCGCATATCGGACCTTTCACGTCGCGCAGAATCCGCCATGAACTGTGACTCGTCACATTCTCCTCGACACCTTTGCCACATGGCCATCCTTGCGCTGAGCCTCGTCGCTCCGTCGACTACGCCGCTGGGAGCCGCCGAGCCGTTCTGGCGCCAGGTCATGCCCCGCAAACGAGTCGCCGCCGACCCCAACGCCGATTACACGCTCGCCGAAACCAACGGCCCCTGGCTCATCATGGCCGCGTCGTTCAGCGGCGAGCAAGGCGAGCAGGAAGCCCGTCAACTCGTCGGCGAGCTTCGCCAAAAATTCAATCTACCCGCGTTTTACTACGCGATGACGTTCCAACTGGAAGACAAGCGTCCCGGCCGGGGACTTGACGACTACGGCGCCCCCATCCGCCGCCGCTACCAACGCGGTACACAGGCCGTGGACCATGCCGTCCTCGTCGGCGAGTTCCCCTCGATCGACGATCCCGACGCCCAAACGCTGCTGGAGCGCATCAAGACGCTCGAGCCGTCGTCCGAAAGCTTAATCGCCGTGCGTGAGTTTCATCGCTCCATCAACCAACGACTGGGCGTGGAACCCAACCGCGGCCCGATGGGGCACGCGTTTCTCACCCGCAACCCGCTGGTGCCCAAGGAATACTTCGCGCCTCCGGGCGTCGAGAAGGACATTGCGGAGTGGAACAAGGGACTCGAGCATTCCCTCTTGCATTGCCCGGGCAAATTCACGATCAAGGTGGCGACCTTTCGCGGCCGCACGCAGCTTAAAGCCGCGAACGACGGCGTCGCGGATGAGCTCCGCGCTCGCCGCGCCAACGACGACGATCCGCTGGTCCGCGCCGGCGAAAACGCCCACCACCTGACGATCGCCCTGCGCAGCAAAGGTTGGCAGGCCTACGAGTGTCACGACCGCCACGAAAGCTGCGTCTGCGTCGGCTCGTTCGATGAAATGCAGCGAGCTCCCGACGGCCGCCTGCTGCCCGCCTCGCGCGACGCACAAATCATCGTCGACACGTTCGGCGCCTCGACGCCGAGCGTGGGCTTCGAGCGCCCCGCTTACAAGGAGATGGGCGTCAACAAAGCGACGATCGCGAAGGTCGAAATGAAAGAGCAGCTCATCAAGCGGCAATTCAACAGTCAGTTCGCCAACGTCGGCCAAACCGCCGAAGGATTCCACCCCAAGCGATTCGTCGGCCTGCCGTTCGATATCCAGCCCGTGCCGATCGAGGCGCCAAAACAGTCGATCAGCTCGGTGTACGCCCGCCAGTAGAGATGCAGGCTTCGTAACGCGACGTCGCTCCATTTAGCCCCCGGTCACTGACCGGGGGCTAATTTTTTTGGAACGGCGACGATAAGATGGCCCGTTTCACGTATCACACGCGGAACCCGCCATGCCCGGAGGTCGCCTTGTCATCGGCACGACCAACGTCGCCAAAGGCCGCGAGTTGCGCGAGCTGCTCGCCCCCTACGGCTTCGAGGTGCAGTCGTTAAGCGACGTCGGCGCCTCCTTGGAAGTCGTCGAAGACGGCGACACCTTCGCCGCCAACGCTCGCAAGAAAGCGATCGAGCAGGCTCGGCATCTGAAGGCGTGGGTTCTGGCCGACGACAGCGGGCTGGAAGTCGACGCACTCAGCGGCCGTCCCGGCATTTATTCCGCTCGCTACGCCGGCGAGACGGCCACGGACGCCGACAACAACGCACGGCTGCTCGAGGAGCTCGGCGACTTGCCGCTTGCGCGTCGCACCGCCCGCTACTACTGCCACGTCGCCGTCGCCGATCCGCAAGGCGAGGTACGGACCGAAAGTTCAGGAATCTGCCGCGGCCGTATCGTCTTCGAAGGCGCCGGCGCCAACGGTTTCGGCTACGATTCACTCTTCGAGGTAATTGAGTTCCACAAAACGTTTGGCGAGTTGGGGCCGCGCGTCAAAGCGGCTCTAAGCCACCGCGCTCGCGCCCTGAGGGCCGTTCTTCCGCACCTTCTCGCGCTCACCCGTTGCGGAGATTGGAAGGAATGAGGAGCTAACCACGGAGGCACGGAGGCCACGGAGGGAAATGCAATACGTGTATAATGAAATCTCCGTGCTCTTCGTGCCTCCGTGGTGAATCCTGCATCGTCGGACGTACAATCAAAATTCTATCTCACCACCCAAATAAGAGGAGCCGCTGCGAGCGATGAACTCGGAGCGGCTCCAATGAAAGAGAACAGTCGTATGAATGCGCGAATGATAACACTGTCGGCTCGACTCGCCAAGAGTTTGGCGGCGATTATTCTGGCCGTCGCTGGCCTACACGCCGCAGCCGCCGCCGAGGACGCCAAGGCATGGGCGGAAAATGAGGCGAAATCACTTTCCCAGCTTTACAAGAGCCTCCATCAGGCGCCCGAACTTTCTTACGAGGAGGAACAGACCGCCGCGAAAATGGCCGGACAGCTTCGCGAGCTTAGGTTCGATGTCACTGAAAACGTCGGCGGCCATGGCGTGGTCGGCGTTCTCAAGAATGGCGACGGCCCGACGCTGCTGCTCCGCGCCGACATGGACGCGCTGCCCATCGTCGAACAAACGGGCCTCGACTACGCCTCAAAAGTCACGGTCCGCGACGCCCGCGGCGCCACGGTCGGCGTGATGCACGCCTGCGGCCACGACATGCACATGACCATGCTGCTCGGTACGCTCAAGTATCTCGTCGAACACCGCGACGATTGGCGGGGAACCCTCGTGCCGATCTTTCAGCCCGCCGAAGAACGCGGCGGCGGCGCCCAGGCGATGCTCGACGATGGGCTGTTCTCTCGATTTCCACGTCCCGACTACGCCCTCGCGCTGCATGTGGCGGCCGACCGCCCCACCGGCCAGGTCGCGTGGCGCGCCGGCTACGCGATGGCCAACGTCGACAGCGTCGACATTACCGTGAAAGGAAAAGGGGGCCACGGCGCTTACCCGCACATGACGATCGACCCGATCGTCGTCGCCGCCAAGCTGATCCTCGACCTGCAAACCATCGCCAGCCGCGAGATCAAGCCCATCGAGCCGGTCGTCGTCAGCGTCGGTTCCATCCACGGCGGGACCAAGCACAACGTCATCGGCGACCAGTGCAAGCTGCAAATCACGGTGCGCAGCTACACGCCGGAGGTGCGTGAGCAAATCCTCGACGCGATCCGCCGTAAAGCCAACGCGGCCGCGGAGAGCGCCGGCGCGCCCGAGCCGGAGATCACGGTTTCCGACGGCACTCCGGCTTTATCGAACGACGAGGCCCTGGCCAAACGCATTGAACCCGTCGTACGAAAGGCCGTCGGCAACGAGAACGTCGAGGAGTCGGAACCTTCGATGGGCGGCGAAGACTTCGGCGCCTACGGTCGAGCCGGCGTTCCGATCCTCATGATGAGCGTCGGCAGCGTGAGTAAGGGGCGGCTCGACAAGTACGAAAAGGACGGCGGCGTGCCGTCGCTTCACTCACCGCTCTATTATCCCGACGTCGAGCCGACGATCGTCACCGGCGTAACCACGCTTACCAGCGCATCGCTAGAGCTTTTGCAACCCAAGCAGAAGAATTGAACCGCCAAGGACGCCAAGAAAGATTGACGTAACCACGACGGCACCACGGACATGACGGACACGACGTAAGAGTATTGTCTTATCGTCGTGTCCGTCGTGCCGTCGTGGTTCACCTTTTATTCCTTGGCGCTCTTGGCGTCCTTGGCGGTTAATAATTCATTCTCTTACTGATCGCGCAGCCGTGGATCAAGCGCATCCCGCAGCCCGTCGCCCAGGAAGTTCAGCGCCAGCAGCGTGGCTCCAAGCGCGATGCTCGGAAACAGCACCAGCCACCAGTAAATCCGCACCGGCGTAAGCACTTCAATGCCTTCCTTGGCCAGCAGGCCCCAGGAGACGTCGGGCGCCTCCACGCCAAGACCGAGGAACGACAGGAACGCCTCGAACAGCATCACCCGCGGAATCGTGAGCGTCAGGTACACCAGCACCACGCTCGATACGTTCGGCAACAAGTGCCGAAAGATGATCCGCCACTTCCCCGCGCC
>JBGSYU010000450.1:0-5920 GCA_041750715.1 Lacipirellula sp. | reverse complement strand
GCGTTGCCGTTGATGACGCCGCCGAGGGCCGAGGCAGCGTTGTGTTTCGTGTCTTTCTGAACGTCGGCGGCCAGTGGCGAGAAGCGTACGCCAGCGGCGTTGTTCGGGGCGGCGATCCTCCCAAAGACGTCGCGGTCGATCTCGCCGGGGCGGCGCAGCTCGCTCTGGTCGTCGACTACGCCGACCGCGGGGACGAGTGCGATTACGCGGACTGGCTCGACGCCCGATTGGAGCGGACTGCGGGCGGGGATGCCGACCCGTCGCGATGAGCATTTAGCCACGGGGCTTGCCCCGTCCGCCGCTGCGAGTGCATTACCCAGCCCCCCGCGCCCGCCCCAACGTCGCCTTGACCCATTCCTTGAATCGCTGTAAACTTTTTGCTGCGATAGCGTTGCGCCGATTGTACGCGCCGCCTCGGCAGGCCGCCCCTTCGGTCGACCGACGCGATTCTCGTAGAATGAACGAGCGGCGATGCCGCGCGACCCCACAGCTTGCAGTACGACCGCCGCAACCACGCACCACGGCAGGTTCTCAGGATTGCCATCCTGAGTGGAGCGAAGGCTCTCGCAAGGGTTCCAGATTCTTCGCTCCGCTCAGAATGACGAGTCCTGCCAAGGCTAACCGAAACCGCCTAGCCGCCAGCATAACGAACGGTTGAGTACACGATGGAAGTTTTGGAACGCATCTGGGAAATCGTCGCGGGATTCTTCAACGGAATCCTCGGCCGCTTCGAGCGCGGAATCACCGCGCTGTTCGGCTCGGCCAACGCTCGCGTGCTGCGTCGCATGCAGCCGAAGGTCGATGCGATCAACGCGCTGGAGCCGAAGTACCAGGGCGTCACCGACGAACAGCTTCGCGCGCAAACCGACGAGTTCCGCCGCCGGCTCGACGCTGGCGAATCGCTGGACGACATCCTGGTCGAGGCGTTCGCCGTGGCCCGCGAAGGGGGCCGCCGCTTTCTCAACATGCGGCATTACGACGTGCAGCTCATCGGCGGCATGATCCTGCACGAGGGGAACATCGCCGAGATGGTCACCGGCGAAGGCAAGACCCTCGTCGCCACGCTGCCGGCGTATCTGAATGCCATCAGCCGAAAAGGCGTGCACGTGGTGACGGTCAACGATTACCTCGCCCGCCGCGACATGGAGTGGATGGGGCCGTTGTATTCGGGACTGGGTCTTACCGTCGCCGCCATTCAGAGCGGCATGGACTCAGGCGAGCGGCAGAAGGCTTACGCCTGCGACATCACTTACGGCACGAACAACGAATTCGGATTCGACTACTTGCGCGACAACATGCGCATCGCAGCCCGCGACGACGACCGCTATCCGAAGCGCGACCAGCAGGCCCAGGGCGTGCTGAACTATGCCATCGTCGACGAAGTTGACAACATCCTCATCGACGAGGCCCGGACGCCGCTCATTATCTCCGGTCCAGCCCGCGACGACGTCACGAAGTACGTCAAAGCCGACAAAATCGCTCGGCAATTGAAGCAAGACGTCCACTTCGAGGTAAAAGAAAAGGAGCACTCCGCTCATTTGACCGACGAAGGCGTTCGCGAAGCCGAACGGCTGGCCGGGGTCGAGAGCTTCTATACGGCCGGCAATATGCAGTGGCCTCACCTGATCGATAATGCGCTGAAGGCGCACCATCTGTACAAGCTCGACGTCACCTATGTCGTGCAGGAAGGCCGCGTGATTATCGTCGACGAGTTCACGGGCCGCTTGATGGAAGGCCGCCAGTGGAGCGACGGCTTGCACCAAGCCGTCGAGGCGAAGGAAGGGGTGCAGGTCAAAGAAGAGAACCAAACGCTGGCGACGATCACGCTGCAGAACTTCTTCAAGCTCTACAAGAAAATCTCCGGCATGACGGGTACCGCCCTCACCGAGGCCAGCGAGTTTTGGAAAATCTACAAGCTCGACGTCATCGGCGTGCCGACCAACAAGCCGATGAAACGGCTCGAGCACCCCGACGTCATCTACCGCACGGAAAAGGAGAAGTTCGTCTCGCTGGCCGAGGAAATTGAGCGGCTCAATAAGTACACCACCGTGCAGCTCAAGAACGGCGAGTACTTTATCGGCAAACTAAAGAGTGAAGACCAGGGAGCCGTGGCGCTCGAATTGGAAGATACTCGCGAGATTGAGACGATCTCGCGCGACCGCATCGCCGAGATTCAGCCGCCGGGACGACCCATCCTGGTCGGAACCGTGTCGATCGAAAAGAGCGAACGGCTGGCGAACCTGCTTGGCAAACGGGGCATCAAGCACGAGGTGCTCAACGCGAAGCACCACAAGCGCGAGGCGGAAATCGTCGCCCAGGCCGGTCGGCTGGGCTCCGTCACCATCGCCACGAACATGGCCGGCCGCGGCACCGACATCATCTTGGGCGGCAATCCCGAGACGATGGCTTGGGCCCAGTTGCAAGACAAGTACCCCACCCGGCTTGAGGTGCCGCACGACGAGTGGGAACAACTGATCGCGCAAATCGAACGCCGCGAAAAGATGAAAGAGGAGGGCCAGCACGTCAAGACGCTCGGCGGCCTCCACATCATCGGCACCGAGCGGCACGAGTCTCGACGGATCGACCTGCAGCTTCGCGGTCGTTGCGGCCGCCCGGGCGACCCCGGTAGCAGCCGGTTTTACCTGTCGCTGGAAGACGACTTAATGCGGATTTTCGCGGGCGAGTGGGTGAAGAATGTCCTCACGCGCCTGGGCATGAAAGAGGGCGAGGCCATCGAAAGCCGCATGGTCACCCGGCGGATCGAGGGCGCCCAGAAGAAGGTCGAAGAGCGCAACTTCGAGATTCGCAAGAATCTGCTCGAATACGACGAGGTGATGGACGAGCAGCGGAAGCGCGTCTACGGTTACCGCCAGCGGATTCTCGACGGCGACAATTGCCGCGACTTAATCATGACCATGATCGACGACCAGGTCGACGGCGCCATGCAGGCGTTTCTCGATCCCGACTACGGCGCCGAGTCGTTTACTGCGGCCGCGGGCAACCTACTGACCGTCGAACTAGAGCCGCGGGACTTCAAGAACGCTAGCTTCGACGATGCGTCGCGCATTGCCATTCAGGAAGCCCAGCGAAAGGCCGAGTCGCAGGTCTTCGACGCCATCGAAGAGAACTTGCCCGAGGACTCCGAGGACGAGTCCGAGTGGAATTGGACGGCGCTGGCGCACTGGTCGAACACTCGCTGGGGCACGAATTACCGCGACCGCGATCTCAAAAAGATTGGCCGCGACCAACTGGACGAACAGATTATCGCCGATGCTCGCAAGGCGATCGACGCCGTCGACATGGACAGTTGCGCGCGGTATCTCGAACCGGGCTACGGCGAAAAAACGGCGTGCGCGTGGCTGCACGACAAGTTCGGCGTCGAGCTTTCGCCTAACGAGATGGCCGAGGCCGACGCGAAGGAATTCATCCGTCTCGCCCACCAGCGTGCGGAAACCGCGTACGACGAACGGGAATCGGAGTTTCCCGTGCTGCAGGGTCTCTTGCGGTACTCCGGGCACACGACGACGGGCCAGAAACAGGGCTTTCAGCGCGAAGATCTCGTCGAGTGGGTTAAGCGCCGTTTCGGCGTCGAACTATCGCTGGACGACTTGAAAAACAAGCAACGCGAGGAGATTCGCCAGCTTCTGCTGATCCACAGCCGCGACAACAATTTACAAGCGACCAAGCTTGCCGCCGAAGCGAAAGGCCGCGTCGATGCGTTGTTCAACGACGCCGGCGCCGAGGTGACGCTTGGCCAAGCCACCAGCAACAACGGCAAACTCACAGACCTCGCCACATGGCTCCGCGAATCGTGTCAGTGCGACCTGACGAGCGAAGAGCTCTCACGGCTCGATCACAAGGCGGCGCGACGCCGCGTGGTGCAGCTTGTGGAAGACCGCTTCCGCCCGGAAATGCGGCGGCTGGAACGGGCGCTGCTCTTGCAGATACTCGACCAAGCCTGGAAAGAACATCTGCTGACGATGGACCACCTCCGTTCGAGCGTGGGCCTTCGCGGCTACGCGCAGATCGACCCGAAGGTCGAGTACAAGCGCGAGGGCATGCGGCTGTTTGAGACGATGTGGAAGTCGGTCGCCAACTATGTGACCGATCTGATCTTCAAGATGGAGCAGCTCGACGAGAATTTCGTCGGTAGCACATGGGTCGAGTCGGCGGCCATCAAAGAGGACGCTCCGTTAAGCTCGGCGGGAATGAGCGAGCAGCAACAGGCGGCGATTGAGGGTTCGCAAGCGGCGCGGAAGATCGAACCGATCCGCAACCGGGAGGAGAAGATTCCACGCAACGCACCGTGCCCCTGCGGCAGCGGGAAAAAATACAAGAACTGCCACGGCGGTACGTAGGTCAGCCTTTTCAGGCCGACTTGTTTGGTCCCGTCAGGCGCAAAGCCTAATCTACAGGGGAAGGAGTCCCGAATGTCACGACTTTTCGCTTGGGCGTTGAACGTCGGCTACTTGATGTTGTTGACGGCTGCATCGCCGCTGATTCTCTGGGCCGCGGTACGGCACGGCAAGCATCGCGAGGGATTCGCCGAGAAGCTGCTGGGCCGCGTGCCGCGCCGCAGCGGCGAATCGCCGTGCGTCTGGCTCCATGCGGTGAGCGTGGGCGAGGTGAATCTGCTGGCGACGACGATCGCCGAGCTGTCCGGTCGCGAGGCGGAGTGGGAGATCGTCGTGTCGACCACTACTAAAACTGGTTACGACCTGGCGCGTCGCAAGTACGCCGATCGCACCGTATTCTACTGCCCGCTCGACTTCAGCTGGGCGACGGCGGGCGCCATGCGACGGGTGCGACCGACGCTGCTGGTGCTTGCCGAACTTGAACTCTGGCCGAATCTGATTGCGGCCGC
Source organism: Lacipirellula sp. (assembly GCA_041750715.1). Lineage (GTDB taxonomy): Bacteria > Planctomycetota > Planctomycetia > Pirellulales > Lacipirellulaceae > Lacipirellula. The sequence goes on along the minus strand of JBGSYU010000450.1, from coordinate 1,056 downwards.
TAAGCGGCAAGCCGCGAAGGTGGCGATTATCAATGGCCGGCTGAGCGACAATAGTTTTCGCGGCTATCGTCGGCTGCGGTCGCTGGTCAGCCGAGTGCTGCGACACGTCGATTTGGTGGCTGCACAAAATAGAGAGACCGCCGAGCGTTTCATCGCCCTGGGCGCGCGACCGGAAGCGGTGCATGCCACAGGCTCACTTAAGTTCGACGGCGTGCAGACCGACCGCAACAATCCACACACGGAAGAATTAAGAGCGCTTGCCGGCTTATACGATCGCGACGTCGTGCTGCTTGCCGGCAGCACGCAGGATCCTGAAGAACAGATCGCGGTTAGTATCTTCAAGCGGTTAGCGCCCAAGCATCCCGAACTACGGCTAATACTAGTCCCACGTCATCCGCAACGCTTCGACGAAGTCGCCGCAATGCTAGACGCCAGCGACATGGCTTGGCAACGTCGCAGTGAATTGCAGCCCCGGGCAGAACCCAAAGCTGAAGAACGCCGGTGGAGCGTCCTACTGGTCGACACCATCGGCGAGCTCGGCGCCTGGTGGGGCGCTGCAACCATCGGCTTCGTCGGCGGCAGCTTCGGCAGCCGCGGCGGGCAGAACATGCTGGAACCCGCCGCCTACGGCGTCGCCGCCTGCTTTGGTCCAAACACTTGGAATTTTTGCGACATCGTTGGCCAGTTGCTAACCGCCGAGGGGGCATGCGTCGTCAACGACGCGGCTGAGCTCGAGGCGTTCGTGCAACGGATGTTGGAACATCCGGCAGATGCACAAGCGCTCGGCGAGCGTGCGCGTCGGCTGGTGCTTTCGCAGCAGGGGGCGACGCGTCGGACGGGGGGGTTGCTTTGCCGGTTGGTTGATAATACGCGACAACACGAAGCTCGTGACAGTCGAGCGGCGTGAACGCTACGTGGCGGCCGCCTTGTCGACCACATGCTCGTGGTCCCGAATGTGCTTTGGACAGTAACCGCGCTGCCCGGAACACTTCGAGCAATATCGAAACAGCGTCCGCGGCGACTGGTCGCTCGATAGCCCGCACACGACGCAGGTGT
>JBGSYU010000449.1:0-4329 GCA_041750715.1 Lacipirellula sp. | reverse complement strand
CGATCGTGGCTTCCGGCACGATCGGCGACGTCGTGTTGTTCGAGAACGCATTCACCTCGCGGGTCGATATGCAAAGCCGCTGGAACAGCGATCGTTCGATCAGCGGCGGCGGCGTGCTAATCGACAATGGCACGCACTCGGTCGACATCATGCGCTATTTTCTGGGACCGATCGTCGAACTTCAGGTCGTCGAGGGCCTGCGCGTGCAGGAAATTCCCGTCGAGGACACGGTGCGTATGTTCGTACGCAGTTCGGCGGGCGTGATGGGCACGATCGACCTGTCGTGGAGCCTCAACAAGGAGTTGCCGTATTATCTGAGCGTCTACGGTTCCGCCGGTACCCTGCACGTCGGCTGGAAGGAATCGAAGTTCCGCCGCGCCGACGACGCCGACTGGACCGTGTTTGGCGCCGGCTACGACAAAGTGCAAGCGTTCGGCAGCCAGCTCGACAATTTTACCCGCTCCATCCACGGCGTGGAGCCGTCGCTGATTTCCTTGCAGGACGCGCTGGCGTCCGTCGAGGTGATCGACGCGGCCTACGAAACCATGCTGCGATCCTCCTGGGCGGTTGTGCGCACCGATCTTTCGCAGTCCGTGAGGGTCGCTTAGCCATGCCAAATCGCATTCATCCCACGGCCATCATCGAAGAGAACGTCATTCTCGGCGATGAAACGAGCGTTTGGGACAACGCCCACATTCGCCACGGCGCTCAGTTGGGCCAGCAGTGCATCGTCGGGGGCAAGGCCTACATTGCTTACGACGTTCAGATTGGAAACCGCGTTAAAATCAACGCGATGGCGTACCTCTGCAATGCCGTCACGATCGAGGACGGCGTCATGATCAGCGCCGGGGTCGTGTTTACCAACGACCGATTTCCACGGGCTTGCACCAGCGACTTGCGGCAACTCCGTGCGTCGACGCCCGACGAGCACACGTTGGCAACACTGGTGCGCGAGGGAGCCACCATCGGCGCCGGCGCCTTGATCGGCTGCAATCTCACCGTCGGGCGCTTTGCGATGGTGGGCATGGGTTCCGTCGTAACGCGCTCGGTGGCCGATTTTCATCTGGTGGTGGGAAATCCCGCGCGGTCGATCGGTTGCGTTTGCCGTTGCGGCGAGCCGCTCATGAAATGGTACGCCAGCCCGCCGGCCGCAACGCAGCGCGTGACTTGCTCGGCCTGCAACCTCAACTTTGAAATTGTCGACCGCGTCGTATGCCAAGTGGCCGATTGCGCGGAAGTGTTCGCCGCCTAGCGCGGCGGACGACCGAGGGCGCATCACCGGCCGAACTGGAAATCCTGTGGAATCTTCTAGCTCACATTTCGGCGTCATCGGCGGAGGCATGCTCGGGCTGACCCTGAGCCTGCGCCTGGCCGAGCGCGGACATCGCGTCACGCTGCTAGAAGCGGCCGATCGGGTGGGCGGTTTGGCCGGTGCGTGGCAACTGGGAGACGTATCCTGGGATCGGCATTATCACGTCACCCTGTTGTCGGACAGCTATCTCCGCGCGATTCTCAAACAGTTGGATCTGGACGACCAAATGCGTTGGTCGCGAACGCGCACGGGGTTTCTCATCGACGGTCGCTTAATGCCGCTCTCCAGTCTCGGCGATTTCCTACGATTCCCGCCGTTACGGCTTTTCGACAAACTGCGGCTCGGCTGGACGATTTGGCACGCCTCGCGGCGAGACGACTGGCGATCCCTCGAACAGATTCCGGTCGCCGATTGGTTGGTTCGGCATAGCGGCCGACGCACTTTTGAGAAAATCTGGTTGCCGCTGCTGAAAGCCAAACTCGGCGACGCCTGGCAACGAACCAGCGCCGCGTTCATTTGGGCGACCATCCAGCGCATGTACGCCGCGCGCCGCACGGGGCTAAAGCACGAAATGTTCGGCTACCTCCCCGGCGGCTACGGACGACTACTGCTTGCTTTTCACCACCGTCTGCAAGAACTCGGCGTGGAAATCCGCACGAGCTACCCGGTGCGGCAAATCGAACTCGACGACGGAGGCGGGTATCTTGTGACATCGGTTGATGGCGACGCCTCCTCCTTCGATCGCGTGGTCGTCACGCTGCCAGCGCCGGCCGCGGCCCGCATTTGCCCGCAGCTCTCCGAGGACGAACTTGCGCGGCTCAAGCGCGTCGAGTATCTGGGCATCATCTGCGCGTCGGTTCTGCTGCGGAAGCCGCTCGCCGGGTACTACGTCACCAATATCACCGATGCTGCGCCGTTCACGGGCGTCATCGAGATGACAACCCTCGTCGATCCCGCCGAGCTAGGTGAGCGAACGCTCGTCTACCTGCCGAAGTATCTGACGGCGGACGATCCCGCGTGGTCGAAGTCCGACGAAGAAATCCGCGCCGAATTTCTCGCGGCGATCCAGCGGTTGTTCCCCGCGTTCGCGGCCAACGAAGTTTTGGCGTTTCGCGTTTCCCGCGTTCGGCATGTGTTTGCGTTGTCGACGCTCAACTACAGCCGCCACGTCCCGCACGTCGAGACGTCGTCGCCGGGGCTGTTCATCGTCAATTCGTCGCAGATCGTCAATGGTACGTTGAACGTCAACGAGACGTTGCGACTGGCCGAATCGTCGCTCGAAGTTCTGTGCCGCCCACTACCCATTTCAACCATCCTTGAACCTCACCACGATGCCGCTGCCGATTGCAAGCTTATCGCTTGACCTCGATAACAAATGGTCTTATTTGAAGACCCACGGCGACCAAGGCTGGGAAGACTTTCCCAGTTACCTGGATGCGGTCGTGCCGCGCATTCTCGCCATGCTCGATAACCTCGGGCTACGGATCACCGTGTTCGTGGTGGGACAGGACGCGGCGCTGGAGAAGAATCGAGCGGCCTTGGCGTCGATCGCCGCGGCGGGGCACGAAATTGCCAACCATTCCTTTCACCACGAACCGTGGCTGCATCTCTACTCCGACGAGCAGTTAGACGTCGAGTTGACCGCCGCCGAGGACGCGATCGAAGATGCCACCGGCGTGCGAACGACCGGCTTTCGCGGCCCGGGTTTCAGCGTCTCGCCCGCCGCGATCGCCCGCCTGGCTCAACGAGGCTACCAGTACGACGCCTCGACGTTGCCCACGTTTCTCGGTCCGTTGGCCCGGCTGTATTACTTTCAGACGGCGAACCTCGACCGCGAGGAATCTGAGCGGCGACGCCGGCTGTTCGGCCGTTGGCGCGATGGACTGCAACCGATCCGACCCTACGTCTGGCAAATCGCTGACGATGCAACGCACGGCGATTCGCACTGCGGCCGGTTGCTGGAGATACCGGTCACGACCATGCCGATATTGCGGCTGCCGTTTCACGTGAGTTACTTACTCTACTTGCGGCAGTTTTCAAAGACGCTGGCCTGGACCTACTGGCGGCTGGCAATGGGCATGTGCCGATTGCGGCGCGTCGCGCCCTCGCTCTTGTTGCATCCGCTAGATTTTCTCACCGCCGAGGATGAACCTTCGCTGGCGTTTTTCCCCGCCATGCGTATGCGTAACGCGGAGAAACTCGAGTTCGTCCGCAACGTGCTCGGAGATTACGCCGGGCGGTTTCAGATCGTGCCGATGGGCGAGCATGCCGCGGCGGTTGAAAGCGCGAGCAGTCTGGTCGCACGCCGCACCGTAGAAGTGAGTGCGCCACGCCGCACTGCTCCCGTTCTGGAGTCCGTTTAGAATGCCCGCCGCACAACCCCATCTTGCCGATAGCACGCGCCGGTCGCGCACCCTGGACGTGGCGGCGGTGTTGCTATTTGCGCTCGTCGTCGGCGCTCTTTCGTGGCGCCTGTACGAACACCGCCCGACCGAAACCGTCAGCCTCCAGCGGTGGGCTCTAGCGAGTTACCGAGACGTAATCTACTTCCCGCTGGTCGCGCTGGGCGATGGCATAAACCCGTACGACTCGGTGCGCGACGGCGATCCGGCCAGATACATGGAGCGGTACCCCGTCGCGGATCACCTTCCGCTCTATTCGCCGTTTACTTTGCTGCTATTCTCGCCGCTGGCGATCCTACCGGTGGAAGCCAGCACGATCGCGTTCGCAGCGCTCAACGGCGCGCTATTCGTAGTTCTGTCCTACAGTACGATTCGCATCATTGGGCATAGAGCGACGGTGGCTAGCGTCTTCGCGTTGTCGGCGCTGCTGCTCGCCAGCCAGCCGGGACGCGGGGCCTTCAACGCGGGGCAAATCTCGGCGTCGCTCGCGCTGGCAATCCTCGGAGCGCTCCAGTGGGGCGACCGCCGCCGCTGGCGCTCGGCGGCGCTCGTCGCGTTGTCCACCATGAAGCCCACGTTCGGCGGGCCGTTTGGACTGCTGCTGGCGGCGCGAGG
>JBGSYU010000448.1:0-2618 GCA_041750715.1 Lacipirellula sp. | reverse complement strand
GCCCCGGCGGCCTGTTAGGCCGCGGCTACAGAATCGTGTCTTGCTACTCATTGCTGCCGGCCATGTGTTCGTTGATCCAAGCTTCCAGCTCCTCCCAATCGACGGGGGGCAGCTTCGAGAGATCGGGCCGCAGGCGGTTGGCCTCGCGAACGTAAATGTGCTCGATCTCGTTCTGCGGCTTGTCCGTGTTCCAGTGAATCATGACGCGAATGCACAGCGGTAGCGAGCCGGGCACGGCCATTTCATGGCCGCACAGCAACGGCACGTCGAGCCAACCAAGCTGCCGGGCCGCCAGGGCCGGAAACTCGGCGTCAACGTCGGGGGTGGTGGAGAACAGAGCGCTGGCCACGTCGCATGATTTGATCCCATTGCGGCGAATTATCAGCGCCAGCAACTGCCGGGTGGCGGTGAGGATTTCCTCCCGCTCATTTTGGGCGATCGTGGTTGCCCCGCGTATGCCCCGGCACGGCATTTTCACCCCTCGATTGCGCAGAACACCTGGATTAACGCGGTTCACGTCGAAGACGCCCTAGAAGTCGCATCGACGCGGTATCGAACCCTCCCGTATTGTGCCGTCCCGCGGGGCAACTGCAAGCGGCTTCCCCACTTCGTTGCCCTGCCTGAAACAATCGCCTATGGTTTTTTGAGGAACTTCAGAACCCACGGTAGTTTTCGGGGTTACAGCAACAGGGGCGCCTCATCGTTCGTATGCGGCACGGAACGTGGAACAGCAATAGGAGCAAATCATGTCTGGCATTACGCGCACTAAACTCGGTTTTGAGTCGTTGGAGCGGAAGCACATGCTCGCCGGCAACGTGCTGGTGAGCCTCGTTGGCGGCAACCTGATCATCGAGGGCGACGAGGCCGGTAACCAAATCGCCATCTCTTCAGGGGAGGCGCCCGGATCCTATGTAATTCAGGGCCTCGACGGCACCGTCGTAAGTCGGGCCAACGCCGCGCCTGGCGATCCGCCGGCGCCGGAGAGCGGTCTGGTCGTCGAGCGGGTTCGCGGCAACGTTCGCGTCGGCCTAGGTGAGGGCGACGACACCGTGATTGTGCATGACGCCCGATTTCATCACAACCTGACGATCGGCACCGGGGCTGGCGAGGATGAGGTGCGAATCGGCGCCGCCGCAGACGCCTCGCCGGGCGAGGTGCTCGCCGGGGAGGACGCTAATGTTGCAGTCCGCGGCTTGCTAACGGTCTCGACCGGCGAGGACGCCGACACGGTAACGGTCGCCGATGCGTCGATTGGCGGCGTGCTCAGCATCCTGACCGATGGCGGCGACGATACCGTGAACCTCGGAGCCGAAGCCGCGGCGAGCGTCGCGGCGAGTTCAGTAGGAGCGGGCGATGCGGCGACTCTGCACGCACGACTGGGCGTGAACGTGCTGCTCGGCGAAGGAATGGACCAGCTGGTGGCGCGAGACGTTGCCACGCGCGGAGTTATGTCGATCGGCGGAGGCGGCGGGGCCGATACGATTGGGGTTCACGACACAAGGGCGGCCGTGCTCGGCATTCGAGGCGGCGACGGCGATGGCAGCGACAACGTGGCGCTCTCCGGCTTGCGAGTTCACCACGCGGCCATTGGCTTGGGCGACGGAGCGGACTCGCTGTCGATCGTCGATTCGGCGTTCACTTCGTTGGCGGTGGCGCTGGGCGCGGGGAACGATTCGCTGTCGATTCGCACGGTGCAAGCCACGCACGCCCTGTTGGGCGGCGGCGAGGGGGACGGCGATGAGCTGAGCGACGCGGGCGACAACACGTTCCGCCGCGTGGTGATCTCTGGATTCGAATTGCCGCCGGACGTTAACACCGAGCCGATCATCCCGCGCGACGGACGCCCTGGACCGTTCGGCGGATCCATCGCCCGGGTGCTTGGCCGGCTGCGGCGATAGGCGCAGCGTCATCGCGGCAGCGGCTCTGGCAGAAGTTTTGCAAGAAAACGGAGGCGAACCCGTTGACGGGCACTCGCATCTTGATAGAATTGCGAGTCTCCCATAAAACTAGCGATAGCACGCCAGCCGCCGGGAGAAAACTTCTCGCCAAATTCCGCTGGCGGGCCTTGCCAGCCAGCGGCGAACGGCGAGAATACATGATTGCTCTTTGACAATTTGGTGAGTGACCTCTTTTTGAGTCTTGAGCGGCGGCTCTTTGCAGCCGTCGTCTCGAGAAGCCAGCGCAAGATCGTACTGATTTTGGCTCTCGTCGAGTGTTCGTTACGGGCATGAGACGAGTAAAGCTAAATTCATTCACTTCAAAAGGCTCTTTAACTGAGGCGAGCCGCTCGGCGTAAGTCGGCGGAGCGTTTTTCGGTTGATGCATATACCAATTGAAGGGTTTGATTCTGGCTCAGAATGAACGTTGGCGGCATGGATTAGGCATGCAAGTCGAGCGAGAAGGGACCTCTCATTTAGCCCCCGGACGTATTTTTTGAGATACGGCGACCGGGGGTTAATTGAGGGGTCCTGGACAGCGGCGAAAGGGAGAGTAACGCGTAGTTATGTACCCAGGGGTTCGGAATAGCCACGGGAAACTGTGGGTAATGCCGAATAACATCTCCGGATCAAAGGTGTGATTCCGCCCTTGGAGCAGACTGCGTCCTACTAGCTAGTTGG
>JBGSYU010000447.1:0-3974 GCA_041750715.1 Lacipirellula sp. | reverse complement strand
CGGTGCGCTGGACTTCGCGTACTTCACCGGCGGCCTGTTAGGCCGCGGCTACCACCATCGCTCGGTCTGCGATTCACACGTTTGAGGGCAACATTGTGGCGACTGATCTTTCGACGAAGCACGAACCTGTGACCGATCTGTTCCCTACCGCCGCATCTCCGGGCGAGTGGGATCGATTCCAAATCAGCGATGAACAAATCGCCCAATTTCACCGCGATGGCTTCCTGCCAAAAATTCGCCTGCTGGACGACCGCCAGATCGAAGCGCTGCGAGGCGAACTGGCCGAGCTGGTTCAGGCGGGCCACGACGGGTCGGATCTCTGGTACGAGTACCATAGCAACGAGTCGGACGATCCGGGCGCCGTGTTGTTTCACGCGCTGGGCGCCTGGCGAATCCGGCCGGCGCTGCACGATATTCTTTGGCACCCGGCGCTATTGAAGCCGGCGTCGCAGTTGCTCGACGGCGACGTGCGATTCTGGCACGATCAACTCTTCTGCAAGCCGGCCCACGACGGCGGCGTCGTGGCTTGGCACCAGGACTACTCCTACTGGACCCGCACGCAGCCCATGGCCCACCTGACGTGCTGGATCGGCTTGGACGACGCCACCACCGAAAACGGCTGCGTCCACTACGTGCCCGGCTCGCATCGGTGGGACCTGCTGCCGACGACCAATCTCGCGAAAGGCATGGATGCGATCCTCGGCATTCTCTCCGACGAGCAGCGTGCCGCGTTTAGGCCAGTCGCCTGCGAGCTAAAAGCCGGCGAGGCCGTGTTCCACCACCCGCTCATGCTGCACGGTAGCTACGAAAACCGCAGCCCCCGGCCGCGGCGGGCCGTAGTCGTCAACCTGTTCCGGGACGGCACGCGGTCCGATTCGGACGAGCCGCTCTTGGCCGGGGTCGACGTGGTCCCGCGGGGGGAGAAGATGGCCGGGCGATTTTTTCCGCTGCTCTACGAGCAGGGTAGGCAGTAGGCGGTGGGCAGTAGGCAGTGGGGGAAGGCAGTGGGGGAAGGCAGATGGCATTGCGAAATTATCAAGACTTGATCGCTTGGCAGCGTGCCATGGATTTTGCCGCCATAGTTTACGAGATAACGACCAGTTTTCCGTCTCACGAGCGGTTCTCGCTTACGTCGCAGCTACGCCGCTCAGCCACATCTGTGCCTTCGAATATCGCCGAGGGCCAGGGACGCTTTACCAGGCCCGACTTCAAGCGGTTCCTGTCCATGGCACACGGATCGGTCCGCGAGGCCGAAACGCAGATCTTGCTAGCGGTCCGCTTGAGTTATTTGAAGAAGGATGTCGCCGAACCTGCCTTGGCGCTGGCTGGCGAGGTAGGCCGCCTCATCCGAGGATTGGCGAATTCAATAAAGACGGAATGAGCGGCTATAAAGACGGAATGAGCGGCTATCTTACTGCCTAATGCCCTCTGCCTACTGCCCACCAGTACCGGAGAGAGGACTTGAACCTCCACGCCCTTGCGGGCACATGGACCTGAACCATGCGCGTCTGCCAATTCCGCCACTCCGGCGAGTGTGGGGGCATTGTAGCATTTGCAGTATGCAGTGGGCAGTAGGCGGTAAGCAGTTGAATCCGTCTTTTCTGCCTACTGCCTACCGCCTACTGCCCACTAATACCGCGGCATCTCCGGTTCGATTTCTACCGCCCACTGGTCGATGCCGCCGGCCAGGGACTGGGCTTGTGCGAAGCCCTGCTGACGCAGCCACATGGCCACCCGCAGGCTGCGGCCGCCGAGGTGGCAATGGACGATGATGCGCGAGGCCTCGCGGCCGGCTAGTTCGGCCACGCGCTCGGCGATGCCGCTCATGGGCATCAGTTGGGCGCCCGCGATGGCGGCGATGGCGTGTTCGTCGGGCTCGCGGCAGTCGATGAGGACGAAGTCGCCGCCGACATCGAGAATCCGTTTGACGTCAGCGCAGCTTATTTCAATAGGCGAGTCGACCATAATGCGAGTTAGCTGCGACGCGGTAGCGGAGCGCGGCGCCCGTTCGTCACGACCACGCGCTCCGCTACCGCGTCGCGGCTAACTGTTTATGGAAAACCGCCGCGGGGAGGGGGTTCCTCCCCGCGGCGGGATTGCGTTTTCGGATAACTCAAACCATCGAGGCGACCGGGCTTAGTTATCGCCCTGGATGATCTCGCCGCCGCCGCGCGTCACTTGCGCGAGGTAGGTGTTGCGATCGACGGCGACGGTAATCGCTTTACCGTGCCCATCGCCGAAACCGTGCAACACGATGTCGCCGGAGTGGGCGCTGCTGGGGCCGTAGGCGCGGCCGCGGGCGGTGCCAGTGCCGTGCGCCCAAGGGGTTTGGTAAAAATAGACTCTGCCGGGCGTGGGCGTCGGCATTTCAGTTCCGGCTTGAGCATCCGTCGCTCCGGACGACGTGTTGTTGTTGCCGCCGGCCCGTTTGACGTTGGAACCGATGTTCAACGCCGTCTGGCCTGGGGTACCTACGGCCCATCCAAGAGTAAGCGTCTGCGGCGTGCCGGTTGCGGGGGCAGCGGCTGCACCGGCAGAATTCAACTTGGCGACGTCGCCAGGCCCTTGCGGGTCCGCGGCGACGACGTAGGAAGCCAAGCCGCTGACCCAGCTCGTGAAATCTTCCTCGCGCGACTCGGCGAACATGATGGTGTTCGACGTGCCGTCGCGCGAGAGACCGGCGTGGGTGGCGCCCTTAACTTGGGAAAATGGCTTGAAGTCGGTCGTCGACGTGCGATTGAAGAACGGAATGGCGCCATTGCCCGCCAGTTGCTTGAATTTCGTGGCACTGGATTGGCTGTCGTACAGCGTCATACTCGTGCTCGTCGCGCCGGGATCGAGACCCGAGTTCGCTCCGGTGCCGCCGCCGTCACCGTTGAAATGCGTTGAAGAAACGGCGACGTAATTGCCGACTGCCGCTTTGACGCCGTTAAACGTTTGCTTCGATTCATCGGCCCCAGGGAAGCTCGGGCACTTGAAGGCATCCAACTGTTGCTGAATGGCGTTGGCGATCGGCGCCGTGCCGACGACGATTTGCGGATTGACCGGACCGGCAAGGAACTTGACCGCAGTCGTGCCGATAACAGCGTCGCGGAAGCGGTTGTACAGGGCCGGTTGCTCCATGTACGGCAGAATCTGCACGCACCAACTCCAGCCATCGCCGTCCGTCCCAGTGGTGGGAACAATACGGTTGTTGACCCCTGTGATCTGCGGGATCACCGAAGCCGTCGTGTTGTTCTGAAACGGCGCCGTCGAGGCCAGCGGGAATGCCTGTCGCGTGCTCTCGAAGTTGTTCAGCCCCAAGCAAATCTGCTTGATGTTATTCAAGCAAGAATTACGGCGGGCCGCTTCGCGCGCCGCTTGCACCGCCGGCAGCAGCAGCGCCACCAATACGCCGATGATGGCAATCACCACCAGCAATTCGACGAGGGTAAATCCTCGCACCTTTCGCATTCTTTCCATTGTGGTACCTCCTTCACGAGTGAAAAATGGAAATGAAAAAAAAGAAAACAGCCGACGAGGGGATAAAAAATCTCGCCGGATAAAAAGCATGTGAGGATCGCCCTGGCCGTCAGAAGAGACGGCGGCGAGTGCGAGCGCACTGCTAGAGCTTCCTGTACCGTAATAGTTTAGGCCCGCTGCCGGCATGCTGTCAATTGAATCGCGCTCTCGGCAGGCAACTGGCCAACACCCGCACCGCAGTCATTCTGAGGTAACCCGAAGAACCTGGCCAGACCCTTCGGAGTACCTCAGGGTGACTGCGGCGGGACGTTGCGGTTCTCCTGCCGGCAGCCGACTGCCGACAGCCGACTGCCGCCAGCCGCCAGCCTATAGCCGATAGCCCGTCCGCAGGACGATAGTGTACGATTGTACCATGTCAGAGCGCGCCCAGCTTGAAATCCTGGTGGCCCCTGCCGGCAGCGGCAAGACCGTGGCCGCCTTGGCCCAATACCGCGACGTCCTGCGTGGGGCGC